>NZ_JBITPN010000007.1:0-81125 GCF_050467985.1 Brevibacillus sp. NRS-1366
TTCTTTCGGAATTAGTTAAAATTTTTATACTTTTCGATAGTAGAACGAAAAAATCCAGCCTTTTATGACTGGATTTGCTTCTCAATTCGATTAATTTTCAAGTCTTGCATTGCTTGTTTCTCAGCAATAAACTCCACATCATATCTAAAACTGTCTATTTTACCTGCCATGCTCTCCAACAGTGCTCGAATGTCTTGAGGTTGGCTTTCTTCTAAGCGTATAACAGCCTGTTTGATTTCCGTTACTTCCTGTTTAATTTCTGTTACTTCCTGTTTGATTTCCGTTACTTCCTCATTGATTTTCTTCACTTCTTGATGAAGAGAATCTTGCCCTTTTTCCAAGCCTTCCAATTTCAACAGGATAAGATTTAATTTAGCATCCATCTCCACCACTAAGCACCTCACTTTGTTCCATTATATCATGGCAGATCATTCATGTTTAATGAAATAAAGCGTGCAAAACTGTTTCCAGTTCACACGCCATTTGTTTTGCCATCTAGCTGACATATTGATCAAGCAAAATTAGGAGAGAAGCTTACTTTGATGGTTTCTGTCACTGTCGCTTCACGCGTCTTTTCTTCTGGAACATATCGTTCCACATCCGCTCCGAGAGCAAGCAGCTTTTCCGTAAAGTTCACGTAACCGCGATCAATGTGATGCAGAGCGGATACTTCGGTTACACCTTCGGATACCAGCCCAGCCAGTACCAATGCAGCACCTGCACGCAGGTCTGTTGCCGCTACCCTGCTGCCGGTCAGTTTGGAGCCGCCTTCTACAATCGCACTGCGACCCTCAATTTTAATATTAGCATTCATGCGGCGGAATTCTTCCACATGCATGAAACGATTCTCAAAGACAGTTTCTGTCACAATGCTAGTGCCCTCAGAAATAAGCAACAGTGACATCATTTGCGATTGCATGTCTGTCGGGAAACCGGGATAAGGCAACGTTTTTAAATCGACAGCTTTGAGCGCACCGGTGCGGCGAACGCGAATGCCGTTTTCCTGCTCGTCCACTTCTACGCCCATTTCGCGCAGCTTGGCCGTAACAGACTTGAGGTGATCGCAAATAGCGCCTTCTACAAAAACATCTCCACCCGTAATGGCCGCAGCCACCATGAACGTACCTGCTTCAATCCGGTCTGGAATAACACAATGTGTGCAGCCAGTCATTTTTTCCACGCCTTCAATACGGATCGACCCCGTACCAGCACCGCGGATTTTTGCCCCCATCCGGTTCAGGAAGTTGGCCAAATCTACAATCTCCGGCTCTTCAGCCGCATTTTCGATCACAGTAGTACCCTCTGCCAAAGCAGCTGCCATCATGATGTTTTCCGTTGCGCCTACACTAGCGACATCGAGGTAGATTTTCGCACCTTTCAATCGGCCTTCTACGCTTGCTTCAATAAACCCTTGTCCGATCTCGATCTTGGCTCCCATGGCCTCAAACCCTTTGAGATGCTGGTCGATCGGGCGCGTACCAATGGCACAACCACCTGGAAGAGCGACACGAGCCGTTCCTTTTCTGGCCAAAAGCGGTCCCATCACGAGGAAGGACGCACGCATTTTGCGGACCAGTTCATAGGAAGCTTCCACGCTAGTAAGCTGGGAAGCGTTAATTGTCAGCACTTCGTGATCATATGTAAGGGAGATTCCCATCGTTTTCAAAAGGTCGCAAATCGTCCTGACATCGTCGAGAGCAGGCACGTCCGAAATGACGCATGTCCCTTCTTCGGCCAAGATAGATGCTGCAATAATAGGGAGTACGGCATTTTTGGCGCCAGAGACTTTTACATTCCCCGTCAATGCCTTACCACCGCGGACAATAATTTTATCCAATGTGTACCCCTCCGCGTGCTAATATTCCGCTGTGATGATTGGTGTTCCTACGGTGATCCATGTTCCAGCATCGCTGCTATCCCGATGAGTTGCCACCTGAAGGTTCATCTTTTGCCCGTTTAACATCAGTGACGGTTCCCACATACGCGAGTACCCGGAAATACTGACAACCGTCTCATCTTGCAAACGTTCGAGTTCTTTTGCCTGGAGGGCCTGAAAAATCGACAAAATCCTACCCTCCTGTTGGTCAACACCCATCTTAACATTGTACATTCCGCGAATACAAGTGCTAATTTGCGGAATAAAGTTGGCTTTGCTTAGGGCATTCGCGAACGTTTCCTGTATCTGTTCAATATATAGTAGGGATTGACGACTTCCTGACATCTGAAGCACTAGATATGTGTCAAAAGAACCGTTTTTGGGAACCCCTGTCACCTCATAGCGCACGTGGACGCCGTCTTGCGTGTAAGCAGTATGATACACGAGGATATTGTTTTTCCGCGAGAATTCGGTATGGGAAAAAGGAATCTCTAGTTGTTCTGCCCATTTTTTCGCCAACTCTTTGAATTCCTCAGGACGATGGACCTGCCCCAGAGCAGTACGGGCACGCACCTGAATCGTTATTCCCAAGGCACCAGAGTCCTCCAAAGCGCCTATCAGCTGGGCAGCTACTGGTTTTGCTTCTGTCGCCTGCGCAGGCATCCAGCATACTACACCCATGACAAACAATAGAGCTAGTGCTAACCAACCAAACCATTTCCCCATAAATACCCTCTCCCCAGGTTCACGTACATCTCTTTGTACTTCTCATTTTGCACATGAAACTGGGTGTATATACCAGCAACTTCTGGTGAAGTTTGGGCAATTAGAGGATGGTCAATCAGGAGAAGAGATTTCCGAAGGCCACTGACCAGCCTAAGTAATCCAGGAAAAAGCGGGAAACCTCATAGCCAATCACAATCGAAAGCAAAATCTGCAATAGCTTGGCCTGTGCGCCATTTGGCCTCTTTAGGATTTTCTCAAAGCGGAAAGATTGAAGGGCCCAAAAGGCCAGTCCAATAAACACAATGGAAAGAATGATACTCAAAAAGCCGTACATTTCTTGCGGCACGCTCGCTTCCTCCTCATACATAAAACACGAACTCGTTCTAGAAACCTTGAACAGAAAAAGGGACAGCCCTGAAAAATGGGCTATCCCTTCTATAATACATGAAGTGTGAATCAGTTACGAGTCTCATTGAAAGTTGGGAGGAAGCATGTTCCCAAAGTCAAACGCCGGATTGAAGTGAACCTGTACATAATCCGTGACCAGTCCCGGAAATGCGCCGAAGAACACGGTCAAGACAGCCATCACGAGAACAAACACCCAGATGCCTTTTGGCACAGCCATAGACGCTTCACTGGTCCCAGGACGCATGTACATTTGTCGAATAATCCCGAAATAGTAGTAGTAGGAAATGACGCTGGTGATGATCATGATCGCACCCAGCCAATAGTTCTCCTGCGCCAATGCACCCATGAACAGATAGAATTTCCCGAAGAAGCCTGCTGTGACCGGGATACCTGCCAGAGAGAGCAAGAAGATGCTCATCGCGACGGCCATGATGGGGGAACGATGATATAAACCGGCAAACCCTTTCAAATCCTCTGTCTGCTGCTCCTGCGATACGACCATGATGACTGCAAAAGCCCCGAAGCTAACTAGCAGGTAAGCAAACAGATAGAAAATCACTTCACTGAAAAAGAGGGTGGTCGGTGGGACAAACGGCACTAACAAGTAGCCGGCCTGGGCTATCCCCGAGTAGGCCATCATGCGCTTGACGTTGGTCTGTCTGAGCGCCATCGTATTCCCGATGATCATCGAGGCTGCTGCCATCAGGCCGAGATACAGACTGCCTTCCTGGAAGAAGAATCGACCTGCGCCATCTGTCACATTCAAGAACGAGATCATCAGCACACGGAATAGCAGCGAAAACCCTGCGGCTTTGGATACGACTGCGAGAAATGCAGTCACAGGTGTAGGTGCACCTTGGTATACATCCGGAGTCCACATATGGAACGGAGCCGCGGAAATTTTGAACGCCAAGCCGACGGCCAGAAAAGCAAAGGCCATATAGACGAGGAACTGATATCCTGCCATACCGGCTTCTGCCAGGCGCATGGAAATCTCATAAATATGAGTCGTTCCCGTCAAACCGTATACATACGACATCCCAAACAAAGTGATCGCGGTAGCAATTCCACCCGAGACGACATACTTGAATGCCGATTCATTCGATTGTAACGACTTTTTGCGCAAGCCGACGAGCACGTACGAAGACAAGGACAAAAGCTCCAAACCTACAAACAGCGTGATCAAATCAGCCGAAGAGGCCATGACCATGGCTCCCAGAAGACCTGTCAGCAAGAGGTAGTAATACTCCCCTGAATGCTGGACCTCTCCCCTCTTTAAATAGGAAAGGGAAATCAGAATGGCAAATGCCGTACCGCCGAGGAAAAGCAGCTTGAAGGCATTGCCATAGTCATCAATGCGGATCATGTCCGCCATGTAGCTGTATGGCTTGTCGAGAGTGTTTACGTTCACGAAAACAAACACGGCTGCAAGAATCACACCTACGAGAGAAAGCCAGCCGATCACTTGCTTGCCGAGCCGCTTTCCTGCAAACAGGTCCAACAGTGACAACAGCGTGGCAAAACCGAGAATGATGAATTCGGGCAGAAGGTAGCTCCAGTCATATGAGAAGATATCTTTAACGTCCATGGATTACCCTCCTATTCCCGTGACAATGGGTACGATCGTTTTCAGTGCCTGCTGCATCGGATTGCCGAGCACAGCCGGGTACACACCGATCAAGATGATGAATCCCAAAAGGACCACCATTGGAATGACTTCCATCGGCTGAGCATCTGCCAGACCTGTAAAGCGGCTAGGCGCCTGGCCAAATGTCGTTCGCAAGATAGCCCTCAATAGATAGACGGCTGTCAGCACAATTCCGATTGCCCCAACTGCTGCCAGTACCGGCAATCGCCCGAACAAGCCCAGGAAGGCAAAGAACTCACTGATAAATCCAGACATTCCCGGCAGTCCCAGGGATGCCATACCTCCTGCCAAGAAGACGCCGCTGACAAATGGCATCGACTTTGCCAAACCACCCAGATCGTCGATCATAGAAGTCTGTGTCCGATCCCAGATGACGCCGATCAAGAAGAATAGCAACGCCGAGATAAATCCGTGCGATACGACCTGGAACATCGCGCCTTGAAACCCGATGGTATTCATCGAGGCAAAACCGAGAAGCACGATCCCCATATGGCTGATACTGGAGTAGGCCATCACCATTTTCAAATCCTTTTGTACAAAAGCAAGAACGGCTCCGTACAAGATGTTGATGATCCCCAAAACAGCCATCCAGGTAGAAAACTCATAGGCATGCTCAGGGAAAAAGCCGATTCCCATCCGCAATAGACCGTACGCACCCATTTTCAGCAAGATTCCGGAGTGGATCATAACGATGGAAGGTGGCGCCTGCACGTGCACTTTCAGCATCCACGTATGGAACGGAAATACGGGCAGCTTGATCGCAAATGCAATGAACAGGGCTAGAAACAATCCGAAACGAAAAGCCGGTGTAAGGGCGGCAGAAATCGGATGCTCCGGTGTCGTCAGAATGGCACTAATTTGGTCAATATTTAAGGTGCGCATCACGACAAAGATCACAATGAAAGCCAAAAGCATGATCCCCGAACCAATTCCGTTGTACAAAAGAAACTTGTTCGCCGCGTGTTCCCTCTCCCCGTAGCCCCAAATGCCAATGAGGAAATAGGTCGGCACCAGCGTCAATTCAAAGAAAATGAAGAACAGGAACAGGTTGTCTGCGGCAAAGACGCCCAGCATCCCGATCAGCAGCAGATGAAACAAAATGAAATACTCTTTCAGACGCTTTTTGATATGCCAGGAAGCGACTGCTGCGAGCGTCGCGATAATGGCTGTCAACAGGATCAACGGCATCGATATCCCATCTACACCGAGCTCGTAGTTGATATCAAATGTGAATACCGCACCTGTTTGGGCAAGACCGATCGGAATCGAAATCCAGTCATGCTTTTCAACAAACTGAAGGTTGGCCGTTTCGTAGTTGAACGCGCCGAACATCCACAGAGCCAGAACGAGTGGCAACAAGGTACCGAAGATGCCGATCTTTTTGATCGCGCCCACCTGGTGGCTCGGCACAAACGCGAGAACAATGATCGCCAGCAGCGGAGAAAACACCAGTGACGACAAGAGGATATTAGTGACCGAATCCAAAGAGTCCACCTCCTTGTGCCGTCAAACTAATCGCGATGATGAGCAGCAGCAATCCAAACAGGACTACGGCTCCGTAAGACTGCATCTGACCGCTTTGTACCCTGGCATGCAAGGAACCGATCCCCTGCGTAATTTTTGCCGTCAGTCCTACTAATCCATCCACGACGTATTTGTCAAAACCGTTTAAAATAAAGCCCAGCCATCCCAATGGTCGCACGATCACGTAATGATAGATCTCATCTACATAGTATTTGCGGTAGGAAAGCTGGTAGAGCCACGGCATCGCTTCCGGTACGCTATCGGACGGAATCGATTTCTTGCCGTACATCAGATATGCCAATATCACACCCAGAATCGAAATCAGCAAAGCCACGATCTGCAGCCAAGATGCAGCATGCTCTGTTCCGTCACCAAATACGCTGGTAATCGCCGCTCCGGTTCCACCAGAAAGCAGCCAGTCGGACAGCATCGGAGCGTATGGTGTATTGACGAAACCAGCCACGACCGCGAGAAGTGCCAATATCAAAAGTGGCCATGTCATCACCGCAGGAGATTCGTGCGCCTCATGACTTCCCCGCGGCTTCCCTGCAAACGTCAGGAAGAACAGGCGGAACATGTAAAAGGCTGTAAAGAAAGCAGCCAGCAGTGCGATAAACAATAAATCAAATCGGTGCGCACCATACACCGCTCCCAAGATCGCTTCTTTCGACCAGAATCCGGCGAATGGGAAAATCCCGGCAATCGCCAAACAGCCGATCAAAAAAGTCAGCGCCGTTATAGGCATTTTTTTCCACAATCCACCCATTTCAAAAACATCCTGCGTATGTACAGCATGGATGACACTACCTGCACCTAAAAAGAGCAGTGCTTTGAAAAATGCGTGAGTCATCAAATGAAAGGACCCCGCCACATAACCAGCAGCCCCAGCTACGCCGAGCGCCATCATCATGTACCCAAGCTGACTGACTGTCGAATAAGCCAGCACCCGTTTGATATCGCGTTGTGTCAGACCAATCGAGGCAGCGAATATCGCAGTAAATCCTCCCACATATGCCACTACGGTCAATGCCGTATCCGAAGCAATAAACAATGGGTAGGTCGCAGCGACTAAGTAGACACCGGCGGCTACCATCGTGGCGGCGTGGATCAGTGCCGATACAGGAGTAGGGCCTTCCATCGCATCAGGCAACCACGTATGAAGCGGAAACTGACCTGATTTCCCCATCGCCCCAACAAAAATGAGTATCGCAGCTACCGTAATCATCCACGGCTCTAAGCGCCCCAGTGCTACGCTCTCAAAGATTTGCGAGTATTCAAAGCTTCCTGTCCACCAGAACAGCAAACAAATTCCAATGAATAGACCCAGGTCACCAATACGCGTCACGATGAAGGCCTTTTTGGCAGCAGCCTTGGCTTCTCGTTTGAAGTAATAGTACCCGACCAATAGGAATGAACAGACCCCTACCAGCTCCCAGAAAATATACACCTGAAGTAGATTGGGCGAGATGACTAATCCCAGCATGGAGAAAGTAAAGAGAGCCAGGTATTGATAAAACACGGGGAAGCGTTCGTCCCCATGCATATAGCCCTTTGAATAAATCTGAACCAGCAGGCTGACGAGTGTCACAATCACGAGCATCATGGCATTTAGCTGATTCACTTCAAACCCCATGTTGATGACAATATCGCCTACATGCAGCCACTCAACTGCGAATTTGTAGTCTGCTGCCCCATCCTGAAATCTCTCCCAGAACGTGAATAGTGCTAAGGCGAATGAAACAGCCGTCAGCGCGATGCCGACCATGGCCGCTCCCTCTTTCAACTGGCGACCAAATGAGACGATCACGATGAAAGCAAGAAGCGGAAACAGAGGGATCAGCCAGGCATAGTGAAAAAGAGTATCCATCTTTGTCCTCCTTATCAGGTCTCCATCTTATCGTTTCATTTGGTCCATTTCGTCTACATTGACAGTTGCCTTGTTGCGGTACAATGCGATCAAAATGGCTAAACCTAATGCTACTTCTGCCGCCGCTACTGTCATCGTGAACAGCGTGAAAATCTGCCCTGCAACTGCCGGATACAAGCCGTACTTCGAGAATGCGACGAGGTTGATGTTCACCGCATTCAGCATCAACTCGATTGACAGCAACACGACGACGGCATTGCGCTTGGTCAGTGCCCCATACAAGCCGACACAAAACAGAATCAGTGCGACCATCAGATAGGAGGTAATGCTCACCGTCATTCGTTATCCCCCTCCTTTTTCGCCATGATGATCGCACCTATCAATGCGACCAACAGCAATACGGACAATAGTTCAAACGGTACGACGTACTTGGTGAATACCTCTATGCCGATTTCTTTTGCATTGCTCATGGTGGAGGCTACTGGTGCTGGCGGTGCCGGCCAAGGCGTATTCTGGATCCCCCAGAACAACAATCCGAATAAACCAGCAACGAACAGCAAGATAAACCGATTTTTCCATGTACGCCCGGTTCCCTCATCGCTGGCATCGTGCTTGGTCAGCATGATCCCGAATAGCATCAGGATTGAAATAGCCCCTGAATAGACGAGTACCTGGGCTACTCCAACGAACTCCGCGCCCACTAGTACAAACAAGCCGGCGATACTGATAAAGGTAATTCCGAGTGAAATCACCATGTGTACGACGCGGGTGAAGCTAATCATGAAGACTGCGCCACCAATCGTCAGAAGGGACAGGATAAAAAAGGCTACAAATTCGCCGGTCATGCTAATTCTCCTCCCTGACATTGGTATTGTTGGCGTCCAGCCATTTCAAGTTCTTGTACAATTCGTCTCTGCTGTAAGCAGCCAACTCGAAGTTATTGGTCATCACGATCGCTTCTGTCGGACATACCTCCGTACAAAGATCGCACAGGATGCAAAGCTCGAAATTAATATCGTAGGTGTCAATGATTTTCCCTTTTTTCTCCGGGTCAGGATGGGGTTTCCCTGTCAATTGAATACATTCCGTCGGACAGACACGAGCACATTGGTTGCAGACGATACATTTTTCCGGCGAAAAGTGCTGAATACCGCGGAAACGAGGCGGCATGGGAAACGGCACATCCGGGTAAAAATGGGTTACTTTTTTCTCAGTCAGCTTTTTGAATGTATACCCCAGGCCTTTGGCCAGTCCTAGCATGTGTGTCACCCCTCAGAATTTGAGAACTTGGCTGCGCCAAGCCTATGGCGTAGCCTGCGCTATAAACACGAGACGCTCCCGATTAGAACATACCATTTTGGTAAGAGACGACCACTGCTGTGAGTAGGATATTGAACAACGCCACCGGCAATAGCACTTTCCAGGCAAACGACATCAGTTGGTCGACACGCATACGTGGCATCGTGGCGCGAATCCAGAACTGGAGGAAGACGTACAGCGAAAATTTAAGAATAAACCAAACGATCCCCGGAATAAAGCCGAGTGCCGGGTGAATGGGCAACCAACCACCTAAAAAGAGAATCGTAATGAGCGTCCCCATGCCAAACATATACACGTATTCAGCCAGCATGAACATGGCAAAGCGGAAACCGGAGTATTCGACGTGGTAACCGGCTACCAGCTCGGACTCTGCTTCCGGCAGGTCAAACGGCGAGCGGTTCAGCTCTGCCTGTGCAGCAATAATAAAGACGCAAAATCCGATAAACTGCGGAACGATATTCCAGACATCCCGCTGCGCTTCGACGATTTCCCGAAGATTCATGCTGCCCGTCAATAGTACGATACCCACCACGGACATGACCAGCGGTACTTCATAGCTGATCATCTGCGCAGCGGAGCGAAGACCCCCGATCAGCGAGTACTTGTTATTTGACGCCCATCCGGCTGTGATCACGCCTAATACCGTAATCCCGGACAGAGCGATATAGTACAAGAGGCCGATTCCCAGATCAGCAAATTGAATGCTTTCTGTAAAAGGCATCACGGCCAATACAGCAAAAGCAGGTGCATACGCTAAAATTGGAGCCAAGGTAAACAAGGCTTTGTCAGCGTGCTTTGGGCGCGTATCCTCTTTCAACAAAAGCTTGGTAACATCCGCGACTGTTTGCAGCAGGCCAAGCGGACCGACTCGATTCGGCCCGATGCGCAGCTGCATCCAACCAATCACTTTTCGTTCAAAGTAAATAGCGTATGTCACAAAGCCCAGCAATACCGCAAGCATTGCGACAGCAGCCAGGATAAACCAGAACGTGGTTCCCCACGAGGGTGTTTGCTGCAGGAGTGTCCTCATTAACAGTCAACCTCCCCAAGCACGATGTCAATGCTACCCAGTATGGCGATCATGTTGGCGAGGCTTTCTCCCTCCAACAACTTGGGCAGAATTTGCAGATTGGTAAACGAAGGACGTCTAAACTTCAATCTCCAGGGCTTATCCTTGCCTTGGCTGGCAATATAGCATCCGATTTCTCCGCGCGGCGATTCGATGCGGACATACGTTTCGCCTGCTGGCGGACGGATGACGCGTGGAACTTTGCCCAGCACTTCTCCTTCACTCGGAAACTGCTCAAGAGCCTGCTCCAGAATTCGCAAGGACTGTTCAATTTCAGCCATGCGCAGATGGTAGCGTGCCATACAATCTCCCTCTGTCGCTGTCGGAACGTCGAATTCAAAGCGATCGTAAATACAGTAAGGTTCGTCCTTACGCAGGTCCCACTTCACCCCGGTCGCCCGCAGCATTACTCCCGAGAGTGAGTAATCCAAAGCCGTTTTGGTATCGAATTTGCCAATGCCGTTGATGCGGCTGATGAAAATTTCGTTGCCGGTCACGAGCTTGTGGTAATTGCTCAGCTCTTTTTTCATGTATTGGACGAATTCTTTTGCTTTATCCGTCCATCCTGGTGGGGCATCCCATTTGACTCCGCCTACACGCATGTAGTTAAACGTCATCCTTGCTCCACATAGCTCATTGAACAAATCAAGGATCATTTCTCGATCACGAAATGCGTACAGGAAGGGACCCATCGCACCAATGTCCAACAAGTACGTTCCCCACCAGACCAAATGGCTCGCAACACGGTTCAGTTCCATGGCGATTAGTCGCAAAAACTGGGCACGCTCTGGAATTTCCAGCCCCATCATTGTCTCTACTGCATGACAGAGCACATAGTTATTCGTCATCGCCGACACGTAATCCATCCGATCCGTGTACGGGATGATTTGTGTATACGTCAGGTTTTCAGCCAACTTTTCCGTACCCCGGTGCAAATAGCCCATCACAGGAATCGCTTCCCTGATGGTCTCTCCATCGATCTTTACAACTAGTCGAAAGACACCGTGTGTACTTGGATGCTGTGGCCCAACGTTCAATAGCATCTCTTCCGTGCGAATTCCCGTCTCAGAAGAGGTCTCGATTTGTGTCGTGAGGATGTTCTGGTTCATCTGCTAAACCTCCTCGTCGTATTGCACATAATCTTTGCGTAGCGGATAACCTACCCAATCATCTGGTAGCAGGATTCGACGGAAATCTCTATGTCCCGGGAAATGAATCCCTAAAAGATCGTACGTTTCCCGTTCATTCCAGTTCGCACCATGCCAAATATCCATAACCGAAGCGACACTTGACTCTTCCCGGCTTGTTTTGACTTTTACTGCTACACTTTGCCGATGTTTGTACGAATAAAAATGATAGTAGACCTCCAGGCGATCCTCATAGTCGACACCATGCAGATTGGACAAGTATTCAAATCCTAGTTGCTCGTCATCCCGCAAAAACTGGGCTACTTCATGCCACCGTTCATTTTTTATCGTCAACGTGGGGACTTCTTTCGCCAAGTCATTGATATAAGCTGCTTCGATGACTTCTTTACCAAACCCTTCTGTTATACGTGCGACATACTTATCCAGATACGGTTGGTTTTTTGAAGGTGCCTTTGGCGTATCTTCGGCGACAGTCGCATCTGACGTTTGTGCAGCTTTCGCCTTTGCTGCGGCTGCTGCTGCAGCTTTTGCTTTCGCGGCGGCCGCTGCCTTCGCTTTCGCATCGTCGCCACCCGCATCTCCAGCGTCTGCACCCGCTCCGCCTGCTTCCCGTGCTGCTTTTGCCTTCGCAGCAGCGGCTGCGGCTGCTTTCGCTTTCGCGGCTGCGGCGGCCTTTGCTTTGGCGTCTGCGTCTCCGCTCGCTCCAGCTTCGGCTCCCTGCTCAGCTGCTTCTTTTGCTTCTTTCGCAGCCTTCGCTTTGGCTAACGCCGCTGCGGCTGCAGCTTTTTTCGCCTCCGCTTTTTCTTCTGGCGTCATTTCTGTGACTGGCTTCGCCGGTGGAGGTGCTTCTGTCTGCGGTGCTTCCGCTGCAGGAGCCTCCGCTGCTTCCTTGGCTGCTTTTGCTTTCGCAATCGCTTCTGCCGCCGCTGCTTTCTTCGCTGCAGCCTTTTCCTCTGGCGTCATTTCTGTGACTGGCTTCGCCGGTGGGGCTGCTTCTGTCTGCGGTGATTCTGCTGCAGGTGCTTCTGCAGCTTCTTTGGCTGCTTTTGCTTTCGCAATCGCTTCTGCCGCCGCTGCTTTCTTCGCTGCAGCCTTTTCCTCTGGCGTCATTTCGGAGACTGGCTTCTCAGGTGGGGCTGCTTCTGTCGGTGGTGCTTCAACAGGGGCCGACTCCGATAATGCCTGCCCTTCTTGTTCTCTTAATTTTCGCAAAGCTTCGGCCTTGGCTCTGGCCTCAGCCGCCGCCTTCGCCTTTTCTTCCGGCGTTGGCTTGCGATTTTCCTCCGTCATTGACTGGTCACCTGCTTCCCAGTCTTCGCTTCATAGCGAATCTTTTCCTGTAGCTTGTTGATTCCATAGATTAATGCTGCCGGATTAGGCGGGCAACCAGGGATGTACACGTCGACAGGTACGATTTGATCTACCCCTTTTACTACGCTGTAGGAGCGCACATACGGGCCTCCCGCCGTCGCACAGGACCCCATGGCAATCACCCATTTGGGCTCAGGCATCTGATCGTACAGCCTGCGCAATAGCGGAGCCATTTTTTTGGTCACCGTACCAGCTACAATCATGACATCGGATTGCCTCGGGGAGGCACGAAAAATGACACCGAATCGGTCAAGGTCATAACGCGCTCCACCTGTTCCCATCATTTCGATTGCACAGCACGCCAGACCAAAGGTGAGTGGCCAAAGCGAATTGCTGCGAACCCATCCTTTTACCGTTTCCAGTGTCGTAAACATCACGTTGCGATTCAGTTCTTCTTGCAATTCAGGCGCAATACTCGTCAGATCTAGTTCCATTCCAGCACCTTCTTTCTCCACGCGTAAATCAATCCTACTACTAGTAAGGAGATAAAGATAACCATCTCAACCAAGGCAAACAGCCCCAGTTCTTTGTAAGCGACGGCCCATGGGTACAGAAAGAGCGTTTCTACATCAAAGATGACAAACATGAGGGCAAAGATGTAATACTTCACATTGAAGCGTACCCAACTGTCACCAACTGGAATGTTACCGCTTTCATAAGTGGTTTGTTTTTCCCGTGTCGGCTTCTTTGGACGCAGCAATGGGCCAACAAAGCTGACGGTGGCCACGGGCAACAACACACCAAGAATCAAAAAGATCGCGACAATGACATAATTGTTGGTATAGATGTCAATCAACCTGTTCCCTCCGCTTCTACAAAGGTATAAATCCGTTTCACACTGCCCTTTCGAAAAAAGCACAAACCTCCTCAAAGGGTACATCCTGCAGTATCAAGATTGAAGGCATGATTGTTGGCACTTTTTTGATACTGTTAGAAAAAAATACCTTTATCATTATATCAAATTGCCCAGAGAGTGTCTAACGAAAGCCTTCCTTATGTGCCAAAAATAGGGAAAAAACTCAGAGGGCATTCCCTGAGTTTTTTTCATCGGAATTTGATGACCAAACGAATGTTGTTTTTGGTCCATCCATCTAATTATTGAACGTTTGGAGAGAACTGTTGTCCAAGGAAATCTTCGTATACTCTCTCCCATACTACAGTAAAGGTCATGCTCTCGTCCTCTGGGATCTCCAATACGTTCTCAATCGCTTCTTCCAGATACGGAGTCAGCTTGATGAGAACCTCTGCCAGCATCGCATCATTTGTATTCAGCATTTCTTTCATGTCTGCCTTGGAAAGGTTGAACGTATTTTCATCCTTCTCGTGCAGCGTTATGATCAAACGGCTAAAGATCGGATGAACCAATGCTTCCATTTTGACGTGTGCCAGAGCAATGGTCTCAGCTTCACTCAATTGGAACAGATCCGCCGTATCCGGGAATGGATTAACAGGGACATCCCATACGTCACCCTTGTCAATTACTAGACCCCACTTTATGAAAAGCTGGATCGCCTCTTCACGGGAAGTCGGATACTCGTAATTCGAGCGGCCCAGGAACGCCTTGAATCGGTTCAACAGGTTCACATAGCCCTTGAAATCTTCCTCTGATTTGAAGCCTTCCGCTACAGGCTCGGAAAACGTGCCTTCCAGTGCCTGAATTTCATTCAGACCTTTTTCCATCTCCGCTTTTGTCTCGAATTCGGTAACCACGTAGCATATCGCTTGAAACAGAACATTCATTTCATGAGACAGCACGCTTGACCAGCCATTGGCCGTAAAGCTGCTTGGAATCACTACGCCTTCTTGGTTTTGGCGGATATCGCGAACGGTTTGCATTTGTTACACTCTCCTTATAATCCCAGTCGCCAATGCCGTTTGATCCTACTGTCATTCACTACTAGAGCTTGTTCAAAAAGAGGAAACCGCCTTTTTGAACAGTCACTAAACATATGTTTGTCGGCAGGGCATTAGGTTTATTATACACAGAAACATTAGGCAATTACCAACTGGAAATATCATGCCCGTTTAGCACATATACTCATTCATTAAGTAAAAACCGAAAAACCCCGCTGCCACATGGGCGCGGGGATATCAGCTTACACTTTACTTCGTTACGTCGAGACGTGCCATCGCACGTTGCAGCGCACGTTCTGCACGCTGGACGTCGAGTTCGGCATACTTCTCAGTTAAACGCTTTTCGGCACGGCCTTTCGCTGCCGTCGCGCGTTCAACATCGATGTCTCCCGGCAATTCAGCCGTTTCAGCAAGGATGGTCACTTTATCGCCGCGCACTTCCATGAAGCCGCCACTTACAGCCATCTTTACTTCTTTTTCGCCTTCTGTCTTAATCCGAACTGGCGCTGTTTTCAGCGGGCTGACAAGCGGCATATGGTTCGGCAAAATACCGAGGTCCCCTTGAACGCCGCGAGCAATGACCATTTCAGCCTGACCGCTGTAGACAACCCGTTCAGGAGTTACGACTTCAACTGTCATCTTACTCACTTACTCGTCTCCCCTTTCCAGGGTGTCTTACGCCATGGACTTCGCTTTTTCAACCGCTTCTTCAATAGTGCCTACATACAGGAACGCTACCTCTGGCAGATGGTCGTGTTTACCTTCAAGGATTTCCTTGAAGCTGCGAACGGTTTCTTTCAGAGGTACGTATTGACCTGGGTTACCTGTAAACTGTTCAGCAACGTGGAAGGACTGGGACAAGAAACGTTGAATACGACGAGCGCGTCCAACTACTTGCTTGTCGTCATCGCTCAACTCGTCCATACCAAGGATCGCGATGATATCTTGCAGTTCTTTGTAACGTTGCAGAATTTTTTGTACGCCGCGAGCCACATCGTAGTGCTCTTGACCAACTACATCAGGAGTCAGTGCACGGGAAGTGGATGCGAGTGGGTCTACCGCAGGGAAGATACCCAACTCAGCGATAGAACGCTCCAGGTTTGTTGTAGCGTCCAAGTGAGCAAACGTAGTAGCAGGAGCCGGGTCAGTATAGTCATCCGCTGGTACGTAGATCGCTTGAATAGATGTTACGGAACCTTTTTTCGTGGAGGTAATGCGCTCTTGCAGCTGACCCATTTCGGTAGCCAGTGTTGGCTGGTAACCTACCGCAGATGGCATACGGCCGAGGAGTGCGGAAACTTCCGAACCCGCTTGAGTAAAGCGGAAGATATTGTCGATAAACAGAAGAACGTCGCGGCCTTCTTCATCACGGAAATATTCCGCCATGGTCAGACCGGTCAGAGCTACACGAAGACGTGCACCAGGTGGTTCGTTCATTTGACCGAATACCATCGCGGTTTTCGGCAGAACGCCTGCGTCTTTCATCTCGTGATACAGGTCGTTACCTTCACGGGTACGCTCACCTACACCAGCGAATACGGAAATACCGCCGTGCTCTTGTGCGATGTTGTTGATCAGCTCTTGAATAGTAACGGTTTTACCTACCCCCGCACCACCGAACAGACCGATCTTACCACCCTTGATGTACGGAGCCAAAAGGTCAATTACTTTGATCCCTGTTTCCAGGATTTCTACAGTAGTCGCTTGGTCTACGAAATCAGGAGCTTTACGGTGAATCGGGTCACGACGATCTACCGAACCAAGGTCTTGCAGGTCGATCGGCTCTCCCAAAACGTTAAATACACGTCCAAGGGTTACTGCACCCACTGGAACGGAAATAGCTGCACCAGTATCTACTGCTTCCATACCGCGAACCAATCCATCAGTTGAGGACATCGCAACGGTACGAACCAGGTTATCGCCCAGGTGAGTAGCAACCTCAACAGTCAAGTCGATGTCGCGCTCGCCAGCGCTTTGTGCTTTATGTTGAATCTTGATCGCATTATAAATGGCAGGCAGGTGTCCACGGTCGAACTCGACGTCAACAACCGGACCCATTACCTGAACCACGCGTCCATTCGCCATCTTACTTCTTCCCTCCTGTAAAGCTAAATTGGGAGCTATTCGCTGCCACTTAAGCCTGTGCGTTTGCACCTGCAACGATCTCGGAAATCTCTTGTGTAATGGCTGCTTGACGAGCACGGTTGTAGATCAATGTATAACGGTTGATCATATCCGTTGCGTTGTCTGTCGCGTTGCCCATTGCTGTCATACGGGAACCTTCTTCGGAAGCTTTTGCTTCCAGAAGCGCACTGTAAACTAGTGTCTCCGCATATTTTGGCAACAAATCAGCCAGAACTTCTTCCGAGGACGGCTCATACTCGTAATTGATTGCGCGCACGTTATCGCTCTCGGGAGCTTCAAGCGGCAGCAACTGTTTTACGGTA
This sequence comes from Brevibacillus sp. NRS-1366, assembly GCF_050467985.1. NCBI lineage: Bacteria > Bacillati > Bacillota > Bacilli > Caryophanales > Paenibacillaceae > Brevibacillus > Brevibacillus sp. NRS-1366. The sequence continues at coordinate 17,259 of NZ_JBITPN010000007.1, forward strand.
GGTATTTGCGAAATTGCACTTTGGAACTTGTTGTAGCACAGGTACAGTTCATCGATTTGCTCATTCGCGAACATCTGAACCGCCGCACCAGCAATTTTCTTGATGTCTGCAAAGGCTGGACTGGCTGGCAGACCCGTAACCTCTTCCATAACCGGGTGGTTCCGCTTGTTAAAGAAGTCACGACCTTTACGACCGATGACAAAAATGCCATATTCATCCTTGGACTTGTGCTTTTCGCTGATCGTTGTAATCACAGCGCGCAGCATGTTGGCGTTATAACCACCTGCAAGTCCGCGGTCGGAAGTGATGACAATGTAACCAGTCTTTTTCACCGGACGGGACTGAAGCATAGGATGCTTGGAACCGGAAGTACCGCTCGCGATGCTCGCGATCACTTCTTGGATCTTGTCTGCATACGGACGTGCTGCCTCAGCCTTCTCCTGGTTACGGCGAAGCTTTGCAGCCGCCACCATTTTCATCGCTTTCGTGATTTGGCGCGTATTTTTCGTACTTTTGATACTGCGTCGAATCTCACGTATTCCTTTAGCCACTCGTTTTCACCACCTTGAGGACGCATGTCCGAGCCCTCAGCCCGGCATGCATCTGATGTCTATCAGGTTAACGATTAGCGAGTTACCGAAAAGCCTTTTTTGAACTCTTCGATCGCTGCGTTAAATTCTTTTTCATCTGGGAGCTCATGCGTCGTACGGATATGCTCCAACAGTTGTGGTTTGTTGGAATCCAGGTAGGACAGAAGCTCCTTCTCAAAGCGGCCTACGTCTCCTACTGGAATGTCATCCAGGAAACCTTTTGTTGCTGTATAGATAGAAGCTACTTGCTTCTCAACAGGCATTGGATCGAACTGGCCTTGTTTCATGATTTCCATCAAGCGCTCACCACGGGTCAGACGAGCTTGGGTCGCTTTGTCCAGATCGGAACCGAACTGAGCAAAAGCAGCGAGCTCACGATATTGAGCAAGCTCCAGCTTGAGTGGACCTGCTACCTTTTTCATCGCCTTGATTTGCGCCGAACCGCCTACGCGGGATACGGAAAGACCAGTATTCACTGCAGGACGTTGACCTGCGTTGAAGAGGTCTGTCTCGAGGAAGATCTGACCATCGGTGATGGAGATCACGTTCGTTGGAATGTATGCAGAAATGTCACCCGCTTGGGTTTCGATGAACGGCAGAGCAGTAATAGAACCGCCACCCAGATCATCAGACAATTTCGCAGCGCGCTCCAGCAAACGGGAGTGCAGGTAGAAAACGTCACCAGGGTATGCTTCACGGCCTGGAGGACGACGGAGCAACAGGGACATTTCGCGGTATGCAGAAGCCTGTTTGGACAGGTCATCGTATACGCACAGAACGTGTCCGCCTTTGTACATGAAGTATTCACCCATGGTTACACCGGCATAAGGAGCCAGGTACAGCATCGGAGCTGGGTCAGAAGCTGTAGCGGATACGATGATGGTGTATTCCAGAGCGCCTGCTTTGCGCAGAGTTTCTACGATGTTTGCAACGGTAGATTGCTTTTGACCGATTGCTACGTAGATACAAACCATGTTTTTACCTTTTTGGTTGATGATCGTGTCGAGCGCCACAGCTGTTTTACCAGTTTGGCGGTCACCAATGATCAACTCACGCTGTCCACGACCAACCGGGATCATTGCGTCAATCGCCTTGATACCTGTTTGGAGTGGCTCATGTACGGATTTACGCGCCATAACACCAGGAGCTGGGCTCTCGATTGGGCGGAAACCATCGTTGTTGATCGGGCCTTGACCATCAAGTGGTTGACCCAGTGGGTTTACTACGCGGCCAAGCATCGCTTCCCCTACTGGAACTTCCATAACGCGGCCGGTACGTTTTACAGTATCGCCTTCCTTAATGTCGCGGAAAGGTCCCATAATAACGACACCCACGTTGTCTGCTTCCAAGTTGAGTACCATACCCATTACGCCATTTTGGAACTCGAGGAGCTCCCCTTGCATGGCCTTTTCCAAACCGTGAACGCGGGCAATACCGTCACCTACCTGGATAACAGAGCCTACATCCACAACTTCGATTTCAGATTTAAAGTTAGCGATCCGCTCTTTAATGAGGGAGCTAATCTCTTCTGGTCTGATTGCACTCACTTAATTCACCCCATTCATCCAACTTCTTAAAGAGCCATCGAACTTTACGCCCTTTGCGCAAAGGTTTCCAACTTCGTTTTCAGGCTGCCATCGTAAAGACGGTCGCCGATTTTGATAATAATGCCACCGAGAATCGTAGGATCTACGACTGCTGTCAAACGCAGCTTTTTGTTCAGTGTTTGACCGAACTTCTCCGCAAGCTCCGCTTGTTCTTCGGAAGAAAGCGGTTTTGCACTCGTAACAGTCGCTTCAGCGAATCCACGTGCATCGTTCGCCAATTGTACGAAAGAGCTGTAGATATCAGACAGCTGAACTTCACGTCCATTTTCAATTAGGACGTTCAGGAAGTTAAAGCTCTCTTCACCTACATGGCTTTTGAACAACTCATGGGCCAGTTTGCTTTTCGCATCTGCTGCGATGTGTGGGTGCTCCATGATCTTTTTCAGATCTTCATTGCCGTAGACAGCTTGCACGATCGCACCGAGGTCAGCTTCCACCTGATCAATCTTGCTACGCTCACTCGCTACTTCAAAGAGAGCGCGAGCATAACGTTTTCCTACTGCGCTACTCATAGGCGATCTCCCACTTGTGCGAGAAATTTATCAACAGTAGACTTTTGAGCTGCTTCGTCCAGTTCTTTCTCGATGATCTTGGAAGCCAAGAGTACGGAAAGGCCAGTCATTTGCTCACGCAGTTCGAGTTTTGCTTTTTCTACTTCACGAGCCAGTTCAGCACTTGCGTCCGCTTTCATACGCTCGGATGCAGCTTGTGCTTCAGCCACGATTTTTGTAGCCTCATCAGATGCTTGCTTGGCAGCACGATCGATGATTGCTTTGGATTCAGCGCGAGCTTCATCCAGCACGCGGCGTTGCTCAGCCAAGAGGCTTTCCGCTTCATTGCGGTTACGCTCAGCCGAGGAGATTTGGTTTTCAATATGCTGACGACGTTTTTCCATGATTCCCACGATCGGGCCCATGGCCAATTTACGAACCAGCAAGAGCAACAACAAGAATACGATTGCTTGGGTTAAGAGCGTTCCCCATTCTAGGGATACGGCACCAAAGTCGAGCATTCATTTCACTCCTTCCTGCGAAAAGAACGATGTATCTTCACGGATTCATAACCGTATATTCCAAAAATAGAGGCGGGTATCAAGCGCCCGCCTATTGTTACTACTTGCTCGCTTACAGACGACCGTAGAGAATGAAACCGATCGCAACAGCGATGATCGGAACTGCCTCTACCAGACCAAGACCCAGGAACATGAGACCCATCAGGTTACCACGTGCTTCAGGTTGACGAGCTACACCTTCAATTGTACGAGAGATTACCAAAGAGTTACCAATTGCCGCACCAAGAGCAGCTAGACCAAATACGATACCGATTGCAAGAGCCAAACCTTCCATTGTTTAAAAACCTCCTTAGTGTTGTAAAAAACGAGAATAAAATCGGAAATAGCTGATTAATGATCTTCGTTCACTTGCTGTGACAGGTAAACCATCGCCAGCGTTGTGAAAATGAACGCCTGTACAGACCCGACGAACGCGGAGTAGCCCAACCAAATGAACAGCGGAATACTACCGAAAATCCCTACACCCAGGAGGAAGGCGATCAAAACCTCACCTGCAAAGATGTTACCGAATAGACGCAAAGGAAGCGTCAACGGTTTGATGATGAACTCCTCCAGAATGTGAATCGGATTCAGGAAGGTATGTTTTAACCATCCGCCAAAGCTCTTCTTGATACCCAGGTAGTGAGAGTACAGAAGAACAATGAATGCCAGAGCGAAGGTTACGCTCGGTGTCGCGGTTGGCGATTTCCACCAGCCAATAACTACACCATGTGCGTGCGGATCGGTAGAGTTCAACTCTTCCATCACCTTATCCACTTTTTGCTTCTTCGTTTCCTCATTGGTGGATGCTGTCAACCAATCGACAACCTTATCACTAACCACTTCTTGTTTCACCGGATCATTGTGGTGAGCCGTATTTACGTTAAACAGAAGTCCTAGCTGGTTTCCAAGGAAAATGTAAAGGAACAAAGTGAGTGCTAGGGATACAAAACCCGCAGCTTTCTTCGGTGTAATGTAGCTTTTTGTAATACCGGTGACAAAGTCCACAATCCATTCCATCACGTTTTGCGCGCCGCTTGGAGTAGCGGAGGTCAGATTGCGAGTCATGCCGATACACAGCAATAGTACCACCAGAGAGGTTACCAGAATCATGAGAATAGTGGAGATGTCAAATACCATGCCCAGCCATTCAAATCGCAGAGAATAATGCATGTATTTCACCCCTTTCTTCCGCGCGAGTATGTTTCATAAGTACATGTAAAGAAAGAATTCCTATCATCTATTTAAAGGAGCGATACACAAAAAGGAAACTAAGAATCTGAAAGAGGAACAAACCAATCAGTACTCCAGCGAGTCCGAACAAGTGGGGAAAACGCATTGTCAAGAAGACAGCAAATCCTGCAACGACGAGTCGTTGGAGCATGCCAGTCCCTCTTGGCCGCACACTTGAATCGACAGCCATCTGACCGATACGCCAGGTTTTGCTAAAGAGGACCGTTCCATTCACAAGACTACCAGCCATCCCTAGCAGGAGGCTTTGCAAAAAAAAGCGATAAGATGGCAACACCGCCCAGAGTATCGCAGCGATTGCCATACAGAAAAAGGCATAGCGAAAAGTGGCTCGCATAGCCGAAGAAAACGTTTGCATGTCCCATCTCCCTAGAGGTAACCGCGAACAATGCGGTAGACGCTGTACACGCCTATACCTAATCCTGCGAGCAGTCCAACCATCAAAAGTATCGGGTTGGTACCAAAGAAGCTATCCAGGTATTTCCCTAAAAGAACCCCTCCGATGACACAAAGTGCCATATCGACACCAATGAGGGTAACCAGTGTGATAGCCCGCCATGGATTATCATTTTTCGACACAGAGCAACATTCTCCTTTCATACATAAGGAGAGGGCTGGTGTCAAGTACCCCTTTGCCCTCATCCATATTAACGAAGAATTATTCCCTTTGTCAATGTTCGGCTTCGTCTGTACACAAAGCGTTCACAATTGGAACTTTATATTTTTTCAATAATCGTTGCAACCCCTTGACCACCGCCGATGCAAAGTGTCGCTAACCCATATTTTGCCCCTTCACGCTTTTGCAATTCGTGAACAAGTGTTACCAGAATCCTCGCTCCACTTGCGCCAATTGGGTGACCTAAAGCAATAGCTCCGCCGTTAACGTTCAGCTTTTCGCGATCAATGCCAAGTGCTTTTCCAACAGACAGAGATTGTACAGCGAATGCTTCGTTGGCCTCGACTAAATCCATGTCGGCCAAGGTCAAACCGGCTTTCTCCATCACTTTTTGTGTCGCCGGAACCGGACCATAGCCCATGATGCTCGGATCGACACCCGCACTGGCATTGGCAATGATACGAGCGATCGGTTTCACGCCGAGCTCTTCTGCCTTTTCGCGAGTCATGATTAACAGTGCAGCAGCGCCATCGTTAATACCCGATGCATTACCTGCTGTTACGGTCCCATCCTTTTTAAATGCTGGCTTCAATTTGCCCAGCATCTCAGCTGTCACACCTGCTCTTGGGAATTCGTCAACAGTGAAGAGTACGGGATCGCCTTTTCGCTGCGGAATCGCTACGGGAACAATCTCGTCATGAAAACGTCCAGAATCGAGTGCCTGCTGCGCTTTTTCTTGACTCCAAGCTGCGAACTCGTCTTGCTCTTCGCGCCCGATTTCATATTTGGTGCACAAGTTTTCTGCAGTGATTCCCATGTGATAATCGTTGAATGCACACCACAAGCCGTCGCGAATCATCGAATCCACGACTTTTTGATCGCCCATGCGGTAACCAGAGCGCGCGCCTTCCATAAGATATGGCGCCTGACTCATGTTTTCCATGCCTCCAGCCAGTACGACGTCCGAATCTCCGCTGGCAATCGCCTGCACAGCCAGATGGACAGCCTTTAGCCCTGAGCCGCATACTTTATTGATCGTCAAGGACGGCACTTCATTTGCCAGACCTGCTTGAATCGATGCCTGACGTGCCGGATTTTGACCTAGACCTGCTGAAAGCACGTTTCCCATGATGACTTCATCTACTGCGTCCTTGGATACTCCTGCGCGTTCTAGTGCTGCTTCTAATACGATCCCACCTAGCTTGGTTGCGCTGATGCCCGCGAGCGTCCCTTGGAAACTACCTATGGCAGTGCGCACTGCACTAACGATAACGATCTCCTTTTGACTCATCTACTACACCCCTTGATTACAGGATAGCCAACCATCCTAAGATTCCATATGATTTGGTAGATTCCTGCTATCATTTCCATGAATGTACAACATTCAACAAAAACCGTGGTGTCCCTCTCACAGGCTCATCTTCTTGTTCCGTGAAAGTACAGCAATTCGTAGGTTACCGGAATGCCTTGACCGTCGCCGTACACCCTCTCATAGTATTGCATCATCTCTATCAGCAGCTTTCTCTGCCCTAATCCTGCTGCCTGTTCCTGGCTCGTATTGGCCCCTACAGCTTTGACTGCGTAAAGAAAATCCCGCACTTTCGGATAAGTCAGCACGACTTTTTTTGATGAGGCCACGACAGACTCAAAGCCAGTATCCTCTAACATAGCTCTCCACTCGCTCGCTTTGAAAAAGGACAAGCCATGCCGGACATTCTCCTCCCCCAAAGAGGCATGAGCGTAGGCAAACGAGTCGTGCAGTTCACAAAAGGTCAAGGGTCCAAAGGTAGAAAAAAAGAGAGAAGCTCCAGGGGCTAGCAGTCTATGCAATCCTTTTACCGTATCCTCTGGCTGCGAAAACCACTGAAAACACGCACCCGAGAGAATGAGATCTTGGGACCGCTCCGGTTGCCTCCATATCCATTCTTCTGCGTCTCCCTGCAAAAACTTACAGTTCAGTTGGAGCTGAGCCACTCTCGCCTTTGCTTTTTCCAGCATTCCAGACGCCAAATCTATCGCCTGATAGTCAGCGTCCGGAAAAAGACGGCGAGCCAAAGAGGTCAGCCCCCCTGTACCACAGCCAATCTCCAGGATCCGTTGGATCTCGCTTCTCTTTGTTGATTCCTTGATCATTTGGTGCAAGCTCTCGGCCATCTCTTTTTGCACCAAGGCATACTGTTCATACGAGTCTGATTTCTCACTAAAACGGTTGCTGACGGCTGTCTTCCACATCCGGTCCCACCATCCTTTTTATTGCTTCGGCGATTACATCGGGGCAGAAAACAGGGGGCGCGTGACCGCAGCCAGCCAGTTGTAAAAAGGCCGCATGTGGAATGCGTGCAGCCAGCTCCTCTCCTGCTGGCATCGGACAAATGACATCCTCTGTTCCATGAATAATGAGGGTCGGGCATGAAAGGGAGGCGAGCCACGGTCGACAATCCTCTTCGCACAAATACGAAAGACCTGCATCAAGGGCTTGAAGGCTCCACCCCTGTCTCCCTGCGTCTTCCCAAAGCAGATATTGCCCCTCCTCCCGCTCCTTCTCCGTCAGCATCCTTCCCATGAAATCGGTCATGACTCGCTCCCGCTCCATCGGCAACAGTTGCTTCATCCGCTGAACCAATAGCTCGCTCCAGCCCTTTTGGCGTTCGTCTCTGGAACGGACAAAGCGAGCCGTGGTACCGATCAGGACAAGACCTGCTACGGGGTGCTCGGCAGCAAGGCGAAGGGCCAGCATTCCACCCATCGACCAGCCTACTACGATTAACGATTGTGCTTCGAGAGCATGGATTTCCTTTTGGATGGCATGGGCAAAATGCTCTGGACTCGTAACAGCAGAATAGTCAGGGACTAGGTGCCGATAAGAGGGAAACTGCGAGCGGACAGCGCTCCAGCACTGATCCGTCATCCCCCAGCCAGGTAGCCATAGCATGGTCTTTTCCATTTCATCCCTCCTCTCATAGCTCATCACGGATTCCTTTGAGTTGATCTGCTGCCCATTCCAGGTCTGCGCGTGTGTGGGTCGCCATTACGGTGAAACGAATACGTGCGCTGCCTGCTGGCACCGTAGGTGGGCGGATCGCTACAGCAGCGATACCTCTTTCGCGAAGCTTTCTGCTGTATTGCAAAGTCAGTTCATTTTCTCCGATCGCAAGCGGAATAATCGGCGTATCGCCTTCTTCTACGGAAAAACCGCGTAAGCGCAGCAAGTGACGAAATAACCGTGCATTGCGTCTGACTGCAACTCGTCTCCACGTCTCAGTCTGAATGAGTTGGAGTGCTTCCAGGACAGAGCCGATAACAAAAGGGGGGAGGGCGGTGGAATAAATCAGGGAGCGGGCTTTATTCGTCAAATGTCGGATGACGACCTCATCCGCGCACACGTATGCGCCATAGACGCCAAATGCCTTGCTGAAGGTCCCCATCAGCACATCTACCTGATTGGCTAGGCCCGCTTCGTGACACAGGCCCTGTCCCTGCTCTCCGCGCACTCCACCCCCATGCGCCTCATCTACCATCAGCATGGCATCGTAACGGTCTCTCAGCTCTACCAAAGCCGTGAGCGGGGCCATATCTCCGTCCATGGAAAAGATACTGTCGGTAATGATCCATTTTCTCCGCCCGCCCCGCTGCTCGCGGAGCAAATATTCCAAATGCTCCAGATCGTTGTGTCGATAGCGGTAATGATTTGCCCGGCCGAGGATAATTCCATCGACGATGCTGGCGTGATTCAACCGATCACTGAACACAGCGTCGCCACGGCCAACCATAGCCGAGATGACGCCTGTGTTTGCCTGATAGCCGTTTGCGAATACGAGTGCTCCCTCTCGTTCTTTCCAAGCTGCCAGTTGTCGCTCTAGCTCCTCGTACAGCGTGTAGTTGCCATTCACCAGACGGGAGGCAGTCCCGCCTGCCCCCCATGTTTGTGCGGCTTGCATTCCTGCTTCCACAATTCTTTTGTCATGGGCCAAACCGAGATAGTTATTCGATGAAAGGTTTAGCAGCCGTTGTCCCGAGACATGAATCCACGCCCCGCCGTCTTTACTCATAGGCTCTACCGTGTGCAATGCTCTCGCCAATGAATGCTGATCCAATTGACGCCATTCCTCTTCCAGCCATGCGTAACGGTTATTCATGATTGCCTCTCCTGCCTATAACGCACACAGCTCGATCTCAAACCCGAGGTCCTCGATCATCTGATGGTCAGTGGTAATCTCCTGTCCCGGTGTCGTCAAGTAATCACCCACAAACAACGAATTGGCTGCGTATAGGGACAATGGCTGCAGCGTCCGCAAATTGATCTCCCGTCCTCCTGCGACCCTTATTTCCTTATCCGGGCAAACAAAACGGAATAGCGCAAGCACCTTTAATGCTTTTTTGGCAGGCGTTCGGCCCATTTTCTCCAAGGGCGTACCTGGAATCGCATTTAAAAAATTGATCGGAATAGAGTCCGCGTCCAGCTCGCGCAAGGCGAATGCCATTTCTACGATCTCCTCATCGCTCTCTCCCATACCGATGATCACGCCTGAACAGGGAGACATGCCCGCCCTTTTTACAGTATCCACGGTCTCCACACGCTGGTCGTACGTATGCGTGGTCGTAATGTCCTGGTAATGACTTTGGCTCGTATTCAGATTGTGGTTGTAGCGATGTACCCCCGCTTCTTTTAAGCGCACAGCCTGATCGTCGCTCAAGATCCCTAGGCAGGCACAAATTTTGAGCGGCATCGTGTCGCGAATTTCCCTCACTGCTTCCACTACTTGATTCAGTTCTTTTTCAGTTGGCCCTCTGCCTGAGGCAACGATACAGTATGTACCGGCCCTGCGATTAAGTGCTTCGCGCGCGCCCGCCAAGAGCGTTTCCTTATCCAGCAGCGTGTACTTGGCCACAGGGGCTGTCGATACAATGGACTGGGAGCAGTACCCGCAATCCTCGGGACACAGTCCGCTTTTCGCATTGAGGATCATGTTCAGCTTTACTTTTTTTCCAAAGTAGTGCTTTCTGACCTGAAAAGCGGCATTCATCAAGGGGAGCAGCTCATCATCATCCGCCCGGAGCACGAGCATGGCCTCTTGCGGAGTCAATACCTCCTTTTGCATCGCTTTGCTTGCGTAGACTTTCCAATCCATCACGGTTGTCTGATTCATCTTCTCGTCTCTCCCTTTTCCCTTTGATTTTGTATACAGGTATGGATGCCACTCAAATCAATATGCTCTCTGACGGTAAACGCCAACTGCTCTGAGTTCAGGGGGCCTTCGATCCACGGAAGCGTACCCCATACCGGGACCTCACCGTAAAGCTCGATCATGTGAGCATTTGATTTAACACTCTCGTCGCCTGTCGCCCGAGGCGCTGTTTCATTCAAAATGACACCAACCACTTCGATTCCGAGCTTGCGGGCATACCAGACAGATAAAAGAGTATGGTTGATCGTCCCGAGCCCTGCCCGTGCTACAAGGAGAAGCGGCAGCTTCAACCGGACGGCCAGGTGAGCCATCATCTCCGTCCGGGTCAGCGGAACCATGAGACCTCCTGCCCCTTCAACTAGCAGTGCCGGATGACGCTCCATCAGCAATTGCCCCCCGGCCACTACCTCATTCATAGTCAAGCTCTTGCCCACTGCTTCAGCTGCAAGCAGCGGTGTTAGCGGCGCAGGGAAAACGAGAGGGGCAATCTCCTCGTACGCATCTTCCACTCCACCGAGTTCCTTTAGCAAATAAGCATCACTTTCCGGCTCATTGGCTAGGGCACCTGACTGAACGGGTTTCCATACCCCGACATCCACTTCGTCTTGCCGCAGTGCTGCCGCTATTCCTGCCGTCACAATCGTTTTGCCTACACCTGTATCCGTCCCTGAAAGAAACAGTCCACAAAATGCTCGCTGATCCATCTCCCTCACTCCGTTCCTTTATGTCGTTGCTTCCCGAATGGAATCAGAGAGGATCTGTACCATATCCGCAAGCTCTTCTGTCGTGGAGACAAGCGGCGGAATCAAAACGATGACATTTCCCAGCGGGCGAGTCAGCAGACCTTTTTCCCTTGCAAGCTGACAGACACGTACTCCTATGCGCTCGTTCCAGTGATAGGGCTCTTTGGTTTCTTTGTCGCGAACTAGCTCGATCCCGGCCATCAAGCCTTTTTGCCGAACATCGCCCACATGCTGCTGATCGCTGAGAGGTTCCAGTAATTGCTGGAGCTCGGCCGATTTTTTGGCGACTTCCTCTACAAGTCCCCTCTCCTCCATCAATCGCAAATTGGCCAGAGCGACCGCGCAGCCAAGCGGATTGCCTGTAAAGGAATGTCCGTGGAAGAATGTTTTTTGCTCCTCATAATCTGCATAGAAGGCATCGTAGATCTTCTCTTTGACGAGCGTAGCGGCAACAGGCAAGTAGCCTCCGGTAATTCCTTTGGCAACCGCCATAATGTCCGGTACGACCTCATCGTGCTCACAGGCAAACATTTTTCCCGTCCGCCCAAAGCCTGTCGCCACTTCGTCAGCGATCAGCAGTACATCATAAGCCTGCAGGATTTCGGCTATTTTTTGCAGGCACCCATCCGGCATGATGATCATGCCACCAGCCCCCTGAACGACCGGCTCGACGATCATCGCCGCGATTTCATGGGCACGCTCCTGGAGCAGGCTCTCCAGACGCCCCAGCGTATCCTCTACCGCCGCTTCCTCTCCGCCCGCTCTGTATGGATACGGATACGGAATGACATGCGGGGAAAAGAGCAGCGGCTTGTACACCTGATGATAAAGCGGAATAGCTCCTACACTGGTGGCTCCGATCGTATCGCCATGGTAGGCGTTGTTCATCGTAATGAAGGAGTGCTTGCCAGAAATCCCCCGGTTTTGCCAATACTGAAAAGCCATTTTTAGCGAAATTTCCACTGCCGTTGCCCCGTTGTCGGAGTAGAAAACTTTGGTTAAACCTTTTGGAGCGATACGAATTAACTGTTCTGCCAAAAGGATGGACGGCACGTTTGCCATGCCAAGCAGGGTTGAATGTGCTACCTGTCCCAATTGCTCAATAATGGCTTGATTGAGTTCGGGTACATTGTGGCCATGCACATTTAACCAAACGGAGGAGAACCCGTCGTAATACGCCTTGCCATTCACATCATAGAGCTTGATGCCTTCTCCTCTGGCGATAATCAGGGGCTCTTGTTCAAGGTAATCTTTCATTTGCGTAAACGGGTGCCAGAGATACTGCTTGTTCTTGGCAGCCAGTTCAGCTTGCATATTTAACAACCAAGTCACCTCTTTGGTTAACACATATTTGTTAACTAACATTTTAAAATGGTTAACCTATTTTAGCAAACGGTTTTTCGGCGAAATCGAGCTGTAGTTGAGGAGAGAAAAAAGGAGAACACACTCCAGGTTCGTAGGGCCACTTGCTTGGGGGTCATTCTTGCACGGCTCCATTTCAAAAGGGAAACCGCGTCCAAAGTAGACGATTCAAGGGGGATTCACAAAGGTGGACGCTAAAAGCGTGTTTCTCTTTTTCCATTACGCCTCGGTCGGCGTCCCTAAGACCTTCCGCTTATTTCTCCTTTTTTCTCTCACCAGCCTACTCTTAATTTCAAGCCTCTTTATGAACATTTAGTAATTTCCACGAAGCTTGGCCAAAAAAAAGAACCAGGCTTCCCCTTATAGAGGAAGCCTGGTTCTCGAGTCTGATCTCTTATTTCGGTTGCTGCAAAATACGGTATAGGGCCACGACGCATACTGCGCGGGTTGTCGCACTGTTCGGCTGGAACTTTCCGCTGACTGGATCCATCAAGCCAAGGCCAACCATGTTGGTAATAGACGAGGACGCCCACGACGGCCATGTGCCCTTGTCCGAAACGGTTTTGGCTGCTCCTTTTTTGTTCAGGAGACGATCCAGGATGACAGCTGCTTCGGCACGGGTCACTGGCTGATCCGGACGGAATGTCTTGTCGGAGTAGCCTTTTACCAATCCTTTGGACACTGCGACCTGTACAGCTCCCTGCGCATAGGCAGGTACCTTGTCCTTGAAGCTCAGCTTGGGCGCGGACGGGAGTTGCCACTCGAACGTTCTCGCCAGCAAGGTGACGAATTGCGCTCTCGTCAAGGACGCTTCCGGGCCAAAGGTGGTGTCCGTCAATCCTTTTACGTACCCTTTTTCCGCCATATAGCTAATCTCTGCTTTGGCCGGGTGGTTGGAGATATCAACAAATGGCGTATCACCTGTTCCCGCATTGTCCAAATAGTAAGGGACGTACTTGCCATAGCCGTTCACTTCGTACACCCATTGACCCTGTGCATTGACGCTTCCAAGCAACGGATCAAGTGTTTGATTGGTTTCGTTTACGTACAAGAGGCCAATTCCTTTTCCTGCGATCCACTTTTTCGGTACCAGCGTCAACTGGATCGGTGAAGTAGAGATCCGGTCTTCTTGACCTTCCTTCAGATCGCCTGGCTTGATCGTAAAGGAGTAATCAGCCGGCACATAGCCTGGCAACGACTGCGTCACGATGGAATCAATCCCTACTGTCGCGCTGTCAAGGAAGGAGGCTGTGTTGACCATGGAGTAGTTCAGATCGAGCTCTTGACCCAATGAGACGGTTCCTGGCAGCTCAGGGACAACTACCGTGTTGCTCGGCTGACCTGCTTGGTTCGGCAACAAGAGCGAGAATTCATCGAAGTACAGCGTTCCTTTATCATGAGTGATTCCGTCATTCGCTTGATCCACGACGTATACGCTCTTTAGCTGCAGTGGGTATGCGGCATTGCTCGGGAAGTAGCCTTTAACCTGCTTCCAGCCTGTCCAGTCGATTTCTTTTGCCAGATCGACGTATACGGTCTTGCCGTTCGCATCCAGTACTTCGGCACGCAGCCAGTGTCTGCTATTGTCGCCATTCACCCATAGGCCAAGTCCCAGTGGTTTGCCTGGGATGGCAACCGGCTTGGCGCCAAGAATTCCATACGAGATACGCATGTTGCTAACCGGCGCTCCCGAGAAGTTGTACACCAGCTTAGCAGCTTTCTTCGTTCTGAATACTTGGTCGGTTACTACTGTAAAGGAGCCGCTAGAGCTGATGCTGGCCGGGCTCGCTGCATGGTACATCCCGGCTTGATTATCGAAAGTAAGCCATGGCTGCTCAAATTGTCCAACTGCGAACGGTACACTTGTCGCTACTCCATCATAAGTAATCGTCAAGGTTCCATTGCCAGGTTCATTCCCTGCGATTAGCTGCAGCTTATCATTCACGGTCGCTACCGCGGAGTTTACACTGGCTTGGACGCTAAGCGGCGTCGCTGGAACCAACGCTCCTTTTTTCGTCTTGATTTTCACATCGAGCGTCAGGGCTTGTCCCGGTGCGATCGTTATCGGATTTGGCGAGACGACGATCTGTTGAACCTCACTGCCGGAAATGACATGAATTTCTTTATTTTGCGTCACATTGCCCAATTGAGCCGTCAACGTAATCTGACCGGAGCGGGCTGGCGTAAAGCGCTGTCCATCAACTGTTCCTGCTTCTGATTGACTACCATCCCAGCTCACATTGGCAGGGTTGATCGCATAAGGCAAGTAATGCGTATCGTACCCTTTGGAAGCGGAGAGGGGGATGGTTTGGCCGATGAGTACGTCTGATGGCACATCAATTGTGAATCCTCTTAAATCACCGGCAGGGGCTGTGTTGTAAACGGCAAGTCCTGTTGGAACACGTCGCTCCGCACCACCACTCGGTTTATTGGAAAGGTTGGCATGAGTTTCCCCAAGCATCCGCGCAGCTAGAGTTGTAGAACCGCCACCATCAAAATTGACTGCCCGATAAGAACCGAGCTCTGCCATGATTTTTGCCAGCTCATCGAGGTAAACCCCTTTGTTGGCATCAATCGTAACCATATAGAGGGTTTTGCCATCCTGGGAGACCCCGACAGCTGTACGTGCGGTCATCGATGTGATCGACTTGTCCGCCTGGAAGGAAGTCAACGCTTTGCCTTGATTGACCAAAAGCACATTCCCGCCGACCGCTTGCATCAAGTCTATATTTTGCGGCGTTGTCTGGTACTCAACCGCAGCCGTAGCACCTACAGGGAAGTTTTGCTTGAGAAAAGCGGCAGCCTCTCCATGTCCCCATAGGACGTATCCGTTGTATGGTATGTATACTCCTGGTTGATTGACACGTACTTCTTTGGCGACATTGTCGACAAACAGCACCTCGACAACATCTTTGTATCCGGAGATTGCTCCCAGACTTGTTTTGCCAAAGGAGGGCGTGTATAGATTGAGCTGGTTTTGGTGACTTTTTCTTCCTTCACTCGGGTTGTACTCTTCCTTGTTGACTCCCTGAATTGAATAGGTCGCTCCGCTGGGCGCTGTTACCTTCCCGCCGAATCCGAACTTGTCGATGATGGCTGTCTTATCTCCCTTGATCCCCAAGCTGTACCAGTAAGAGATCAGACCCATGGATGAAATCAACTGCTCGTCCTTCACCACAATACCGAATGGAGCTCCTCGCTTGGACATGTTGAAAAAGTCAGCGTTGATTGCTGCCACTGCACCTGTTTCCCTCGCCATTTGCGTTACGGTTTGGCGATCCGTCAGCTTGCCTGCCGTTCCATACACTGGTTTGACTTCCACGTACTGATTGTTCAGGTCAACTTTTGTTACCATCACGGTAACAAGCTGATCGGCAAAAGATTTCGTGTATTTGAGTAAAGTGGTGCCCTCTCCAATCGGGGTCTGCCACATCATTTGCAATGCGCTGCTTTCCGCCCTGGCCTGTGCAACATTTGTCGCAAGCGGCACAAACGGAACAAAAGCTCCCCAGGCCAATGTGGTGGCCGTGAGCAGCGTAACCATCCTTTGCGCTCTCATATTGGTGACTCCTCTCCCTATTCCGATCTTTTTGTCTTTTTTGTTATGTAAGGGTACAACTAAAATTTAGACGCTCCATGGTGGGTGATAGTTTCGCCAAATCGCTATATTCATAATTTGAAAAACATACCAAATGCTATGGTGGTCGGTCAAACTGTTGCGGAGGGCTCTCATCTTCTTAAGCTTATCAAGTCCTTTACATCAAAGAAAACCCGTCCGGTTTATACGAATAAAACCAGACGGGTACTCATAGCTGTATGTCGTCTTTTTAGAACGCAATCATTCTGGATGATTATTGACCCGATTGGAAAGGCTCTGGACGATTAGAGCGAAGTCCGAAATGATACAGAATCGCTTCAACAATCCGGCGGGACGCTTCCCCATCTCCATACGGATTGGCTGCATGCGCCATCGCATTGTACGCTTCTTGATCGGTAAGCAGTTCTTTTGCCATGGTGTACACCTGCTCTTCATCCGTGCCTGCCAGCTTCAAGGTTCCTGCTGCAATGCCTTCCGGACGTTCCGTAGTATCCCGCAGCACCAACACTGGCACACCGAGAGAAGGTGCTTCTTCTTGAACCCCGCCAGAATCAGTAAGGATCAGATGAGCACGACGAGCAAAGTTGTGGAAATCAAATGCATCTAACGGCTCGATCAACGAAATACGCTCATGATCTCCGAGCAGCTCCTGGGCTACTTCCTGCACAGCTGGATTCAGGTGAACAGGGTACACAACAGCAATCTCGGGATGCTCGTCCACCAGTCTTCGAACCGCACGGAAGATTTGACGCATCGGCTCCCCTAGATTCTCACGTCGATGAGCCGTCATTAGCACCAGTTTATGGTCTGCCACACGGTCAAGCACAGGGTGCATGTAATTATCGCGTACCGTTGTTTTCAATGCATCAATCGCCGTATTACCGGTAATGTAAATACGATCCTGCGGTTTGGCTTCGCGGCGCAGGTTGTCTGCCGAGCCTTCCGTAGGAGAGAAGTGAAGGTCAGCCATGACGCCGGTCAATTGACGATTCATCTCTTCCGGGAACGGCGAATACTTGTCCCAAGTGCGGAGGCCCGCTTCTACATGACCAATCGCTACCTGGTTGTAAAAGGCAGCCAAACTCGCGACGAAAGTCGTTGTCGTATCACCGTGCACCAGTACGATATCCGGCTTTACTTCCTTTATTACCGCATCCAGATTCTCTAGCGCGCGGCTTGTAAGACCAACGAGTGTTTGCCGGTCTTTCATAATGTTCAAGTCAATGTCCGGCTTGATTTCAAAAATCTCCAGCACCTGATCGAGCATTTGACGATGCTGGGCGGTTACGCAGACGATTGATTCAATTTCTTCGCTGTGCTTGTTTAGCTCATGCACTAGCGGAGCCATCTTGATCGCTTCCGGACGCGTACCGAATACCGTCATTACTTTACATGTTTTCATTGGTTTTTCCCTTTCCCACTACTTCGTGCCGTACAAGCGGTCACCCGCGTCACCCAAGCCTGGCACGATGTATCCATGGTCATTTAAATATTCGTCTATAGCTGCTACATAAATATCGACATCGGGATGCTCATCCTGCACCATTTTGATCCCTTCCGGAGCAGCGATGAGGCACATCAGCTTCAAGTTTTTCGCACCGCGATTTTTTAATGCAGTAATCGCAGCAACAGCCGATCCGCCCGTTGCCAGCATTGGATCTATGACGATCAGTTCGCGCTCAGCGACGTCGGAAGGCAGCTTCACGTAGTATTCCACTGGCTGCAGCGTTTCTGGATCACGATAAAGACCCACGTGACCTACCTTCGCTGCAGGAATCAGCTTCATCAGCCCGTCCACCATGCCAAGACCTGCGCGCAGAATCGGTACGAGACCTACTTTTTTACCTGCAATCACATTCGATTTACAGGTAGCTACCGGGGTCTCGATCGTGGTTTCCTCGAGTGGCATTTCCCGTGTGATTTCATAGCCCATCAGTGTGGTTACTTCGTCCACCAGCTCACGAAATTCCTTGGTGCCCGTATTCTTGTCACGGATAAACGTTACTTTATGCTGAATAAGTGGATGGTCAAATACGTATACACGGCTCATTTAAGTTCCTCCGTTTCCCTATCAATACATCTTTTTCATAATAGCGAAGGTGTGTGCCGCCGTCAATTTGCCCAATCTTCATTCTTTTTTTCATGCAAAAATACAGACCCACACGGAAAACTCCATGGGGCCTGCTTTTGTGGATTTCTTAGATGTTCAATCCTTCGTACATAGGGAAGCGTTGGCACAAAGCTGCCACACGTTGACGTGCTTCTTCGTGTTTCGCTGCGTCTTCTGGGTTTTTCAAGGTGAGTGCGATGATTGCTGCTACTTCTTTCATCGCCTCTTCATCAAAACCACGGCTTGTAACAGCTGGAGTACCCATGCGGACACCGCTTGTTACAAACGGGCTTTGTGTATCATAAGGAATCGTATTTTTGTTGGTTGTAATGCTTACTTCGTCCAGCAGGTGTTCAGCTACTTTACCAGTCAGGCCGATTTTGCTTACATCAACCAACACGAGGTGGTTGTCAGTTCCATCGGATACGAGAGTCAGACCTTCTGCTTTCAAAGCATCTGCAAACGCGCGTGCATTCGCTACGATGCGAGCTGCATAGTCTTTGAAATCAGCTTGCAGCGCTTCACCGAAAGAAACAGCTTTTGCCGCAATTACGTGCATCAATGGACCACCCTGTACGCCAGGGAATACGGATTTGTCGATTGCTTTTGCAAACTCTTCCTTGCAAAGAATCAAACCGCCGCGAGGTCCACGCAATGTTTTGTGCGTAGTAGATGTAACGAAATGTGCGTACGGAACTGGGTTTGGATGCAGACCTGCTGCTACCAGACCAGCGATGTGCGCCATGTCTACCATGAAATAAGCGCCTACTTCATCTGCGATTTCACGGAACTTGGCGAAATCAATCGTACGTGGGTATGCACTCGCACCTGCAACGATCAGCTTTGGTTTGTGCTCCAATGCTTTGGCACGAACATCATCATAGTTGATCAGTTGATTCTCTTGATCTACTCCGTATTCTACAAAGTTGTACAGCGTTCCGGAGAAGTTCACTGGGCTACCGTGAGTCAAGTGACCGCCATGGGAAAGGTTCATCCCGAGCACTGTATCACCTGGTTGTAGAATCGTGAAGTAAACAGCCATGTTCGCTTGTGCACCAGAGTGTGGTTGAACGTTTGCGTGTTCTGCTCCAAACAGCTCTTTTACGCGATCGCGAGCGATGTTCTCAACGATGTCTACGTATTCGCATCCACCATAATAGCGGCGGCCCGGGTAGCCTTCTGCATATTTGTTGGTCAGTACGGTTCCCATTGCTTCCATCACAGCACGGCTAACGAAGTTCTCAGATGCAATCAGCTCAATTTTGTCGCGCTGTCTTCCCAATTCCAATTGAATGCCTTCCAATACCTGAGGGTCCTGTTTACGCAAAAAATCTAGCATGATCTATTCTCCTCCTTGAATATGATACTCTTTTTGAACATCCTTTTTTTAGGTACAGCTATTATTTGAGGGTATAACTTCATATACAGCCCTAGCCCCGCCAATCAGCTTGGGACGAGTGGAAGCAGCCGTGACGTGCGCTTCTCCCACGCTGCGCAGTGTCGGGCGAACAGGTACGGCCACATGCTTCAAATGCATGCCGATAAAGGTATCACCGATATCAATTCCCGCATGGGCACGGATATGCTCCACCACTGCCGGGTCTGCCAACTGTGAAAAAGCATGAGCTGCCATGGAACCACCTGCAGTCGGGACAGGAACGACCGAAACCTCGTCCAGTCCTAAGCGCTCCATCACTTCACGCTCCACTACCAACGCCCTGTTCAAATGTTCACAACATTGAAATGCAACAGCAAAACCAAGCTGCTCTTGGGCAGTGCGGATGCCACGGTAAATAGCTGCCGCCACCTCTTTGCTGCCTGCTTTGCCGATGTGGTTCCCCAGTACTTCGCTGGTGCTGCAACCGATCACCATGATTTGTCCTGCCTTGATCTTGGCAAGACGTGCCACTTCATCAACGATCTCATGCACCTGGTTTTCGATGGCGGACAAATCCACTTACTTCCCTCCCGCGTGCTGCTCTTCGATCCGGGTGATCTTTTCCACACGGCGTTCGTGGCGTCCACCCTGAAATTCTGTTTCCAACCAAATTTTCACGATATCAAGGGCAAGCCCAGGACCAATTACACGCTCACCCATGGCGAGTACATTCGTATTGTTGTGCTCGCGGGTCGCTCGTGCAGAAAACGTGTCGTGCACCAAGGCACAGCGGATACCAGGAACCTTATTGGCAGCAATCGACATGCCAATGCCTGTCCCACAAACCAATATTCCCCGCTCAAACTCACCTGCCGCCACTTTTTCGGCTACTGGCAAGGCGTAATCAGGATAGTCTACCGACTCCTCACAAGTGCAACCGAAGTCTTCCGTCTGGATGTTCATGGAGGCCAATAGCGTCTTGATCTCTTCTTTCAGCTTGTATCCACCGTGATCAGCAGCAATCGCCACTTTCATCTGTCATCCCTCGCTCGTTTCATAATCTCACTCATTATACATCAAAATGCCTCAAGTAAAAAGTGAACATTTTTACTCTCAATCAAAAAAATGTTCGTGCTATCAACACAAAACGAGGTCCTGGCTAGCTACCAGCACCTCATTCACCTCCAAATTCACGAAAACGCGGGTGGAGCAACAACTCAGACAGCATGTCCAGCGATTCCTCAATTTCTTCAGCACAACGACGATAATCCTGCAATTCGCCTCCAAAAGGGTCCGCTATATCGCCAAGCCCCTCCACTCCGACGAACTCTCGCAATGTATGGACTTTTGCCATCGCCGCAGGAAAATAGGCTGTAATCGCATGCTTGTGACTGTGTGTCATCGTCAAAATGACATCTGACCAGTCAATCAAATCGTCGTCCAATCGGCTCGATGTATGCGCATGCTCGATTCCACGTTCGTCTAACACCTGTTTTGCGTGCAAGGAAGCTCCCTGTCCGGGAAAAGCCGCCACACCCGCCGAGCGCACTTCATATCCTTGCCCTGTAGTCTTGGCACGAAAAATCGCCTCTGCCATCGGACTGCGGCATGTATTCCCCGTGCAGACAAACAATATCCGCTTCACGAAATGCTCCTCCTTTTCGTCAGGACGCTATCCGCCTACAAAATGAATTTTAACCCAAAACAAAACAAAATAAGACCACCTACTAGTTCGCTATACTCCCCCAGCCATCCTCCAACGCTTTTTCCGAGCAACAAACCGAAGTAGGACATCGCTCCTCCCATGATACCAAAAAGAGCGATAGCCAAAATCCTGTTTACCTCGATTAACCCAAACGAGAATCCAACAGTGAGAGCATCCAGGCTGACGCTGAAGGCGAAGAGCAACAAACCGAATCCCTTTGTTTTCAATACGCTCCGTTGATCTCCATGGAGGAATCCGTTCCATAGCATATGCACACCGATGGCCATTAGGACCCCGCCGCCAATAAAGACCGCAATGTCCCCAACCAGATCGGATAAATACGCACCGACGACGATGCCGATTATGGGCATGGCAATGTGAAAAAGTCCAATTGTAATACTCACTTTTAGGATCTCTCGTAAACGGATTCCTACCATGCCCACACCGATCCCTAATGAAAAGGCATCCATGCTTAAGGCAAAGGCAATCATGAGCAAGGTCAAAAATTGCCCCCATTGAAACAAGACCTGATCCAATCTGCCTCCCCCCTCCTTGTCTCTTCACCATATGCGGACAAGAAGGAGTTTAGACGCTTTACACGGAGAGAATACGGCCTCCAGCAGCCTTTTCTAGACGATTCATGACAGCCATACCCAAGCCGTCCCGTGAAAACGTTTCTCCTACAATATACTGCGTTTGCCGATCGTCAAATTCACGAAGGACGGCATATAATTGCTGCGCAACTTTCTCCAGATCAGTAGGAGACCCTACCGAGAGAACGACATCCGCCTCAGGCTGGGCTGTCCAAAAAGAGAATGATTCGTCAGACGCAAGCACACCTGTTTTTTGGCCGTGGGCTTTGGCCTCACGCAGCATTTCTGCCATCTTCTCACGTACTTTGGCAGCCTCGCCCGTCACCAGCCACAGCTCCCCCCGAGGCGCGTAGTGGGTATATTTCATGCCGGGGGCACGAGGGATTTCGACCGCTCCCACCTGAAAGGATGGGTCCAGGTCAACGCTTCCAATCACCGCTTCCATCTGCTCGCGGGTAATTCCGCCTGGTCGCAGGACGATCGGCGGGTCTACGGTCACGTCTATCACTGTTGATTCCACTCCTACACCTGTCGCTCCCCCATCTAGGACACCGGCTACTCGTCCATCCAAATCACTCAGCACATGTGCAGCTGTCGTGGGACTCGGCCGGCCTGAGCGATTGGCACTTGGTGCAGCGATTGGTACACCCGCTTCTTCAATGATAGCGAGCGCAATCGGATGGTCAGGCATGCGCACTCCAACGGAATCAAGTCCAGCCGTTACTAGAGGAGCTACCCGATCCGTTTTAGGAAGAATGATCGTCAATGGCCCTGGCCAAAAAGCCTTCATTAGCTTTTTCCCTTTTTCCGGAACCTCCACAGCTACGGCAGATAATTGCTCGATCGCACCGATGTGAACAATCAGCGGATTATCACTTGGCCTGCCCTTTGCTTGAAATATTTTTTCCACTGCTTCATCAGATAATGCATTTGCACCCAATCCATATACAGTCTCAGTAGGAAAGGCCACTACAGCACCTTCACGCAAGAGACTAGCGGCATCCACAATCTGTGTACAACTACGGAGTTTTTCCACAGTTTTTTCCACACTATTATCCACAGACCAGACTTTCGTCATTAGATTTATTTCCATCGTGAAAAAGTCCTTTCTCAAGCTCGTTTCATTATAATTGAGTGCCTCTAGTATAGTTGTGCAGGTAAAAGTTTTCAACAGCCTGTGGGTAACTTGTGTATAACTTTTCAAAAGCAGCGTGGAAAAGTTGATTGTTACCCTTTTTTAACTTATTTTCCTGGGGAGCTATTGTAAAATAAGCTTACGAAAACTTCCTCTTGTTCTCCCATTTGAAAGGAACGTGAACGAATATGTCATCTCTAAAAGTTGTTGCTTCCAGCCTGCTTGGCACTGTTGTCCTGCTTACATCTGTCGCTGTTCCTGCATTTGCAGCTCCTGCCGCTGTATCTCCTGCCAAACCAAGTATACCCGCTGTTCAGGTTCAAAAGCCACAAACCCAAGGCGTCGTGTTCACACCTAAAACGATTTTGTCCAATACGAAAGAACATCAAATTAAGGTTGTTGTTCCGGTCATCAGTGGCTTGCAAGATAAAGCGTTCGAAGCACAGCTGAACGCCACTTTGCTGAAGCAAGCTCAGGATACTATCGCTCATACACAACAGGGTGCACGGGAAAACGCAGCAGACGCCAAAAAATACGGCTACGACCTGCGCCCATATGCTCTCGATATTTCCTATGAAGTACATTCCACCGGCAAGCTCGTTTCCTTCTCTGTTCAAACATATGTCTACACGGGTGGAGCGCACGGAATGACAGATGTCACGTATTACACGATCGCTAACCAGCCTAAAGCGAAACAGCTTACATTGGCCGATCTGTTCCAGCCTGGCTACGACTATCGCTCTATCTTGAATCATCTCATTTCAGCGCAAATCAAAGAACAAAATACGAAAGAAGGCATGGAGATCTATTCGTTTGAAAGCATCTCCGATAATCAGTCCTTCTCCTTTGAAAATGGAAACCTCGTCATTCATTTTGGTCAGTATGAAATTGCGCCATATGCCGCAGGAATGCCCTCTTTTACCATTGCCCCCCATCGTTTCCACAATCTGTTGAAACCGGAAATTGGGGCTTTACTGAAATAACCAACCCCATTTTCGTACGTAAAAACGACACCTGACCATCCGTCCGGGTGTCGTTTTGCATTTGATTCCAATTAGGAGAACCACTTCTCTAGCTTTTCCCACAGATAGAATCTTACCTCTACTTGAGGGGCAGGAGCCGGCTGTGCTTGCCGCCATTCTTGCAATTCCGTCAATGAATCATCCATTCGTGTGACAGAAGTTGTTTGAGTCACCGGACTCATCTCTTGTGTGCTAGAAGTAACTTTCGTTTCATCCTCGGTTTGTTCTTCTGCTTTAACCTCGGTCACATTCGCTGCTGCAACAGCATCACCATTGGACATATCAATAAAGCAGAGGGGCGGGAATAAAACACACCACCAGTTTTGTCCTTTTGCTTCGCCAATTCGCACGCGCAGCGCTTCGTAATCGCCAGCCGGATAGACGTACGAGCCGTACAATTTTGTCGGGAACGGCACTTGTCCGAAATCTACTACGGAAGTATACGAAAACCCACGTTCACGTACCGTTTTGTCTACCACTTCCTGCAAAACGGGCAGATTGGCTGCTACGACCTCCTGCGCTTGTTCAAAAGACTTGATATCACCTGCCCATGAATCCATTTGGGCAATAAGAGCATCACGTACTTCTCGTTTCAACCACTGGTCCTGAACTGAATCACTATTGGCAATAATTCGCAATCGGATGGATTCCTGAGGGATCGGCCCATTATCCAGCACATTAGCCGAAGTAAGCTGCCCCTCCCAGCTCATCATTAGCACACATAAAGTAAAAGCTATGAGTAGCGTCCGTTTCATATTCCTCAGTCTCCCTCTCTCTACTGATCTTCCGAGTCATTTTCTCTTCTTAAGATCAGTATGGGCAGAATTGGACGAATCCAAACGCTTTCTCAACGAATATTCACGCAATTATAGCGAAAAGACGGCGAGGGCACTTCGCCTCTACCGTCTCACGCCGATAACAACTCGCTCAATTCCTGCCAAATCATTGATGATGTGTACTTCCTCAATGACTCCTGAGCCAGTAATCAAGGCTGCGACATCGCTTGCCTGATGAATACCTACCTCAAAAGCAACGACTGCCCTTGGCTTTACAATTCGAGGCAAAGCTTCACAGAGACGCCGATAGAAAACAAGGCCGTCCGCTCCCCCATCCAAAGCCATACGCGGCTCGTGGACGCGTACTTCCTCGTCCAGCTCATCCACATCACTGCTAGGAATATACGGCGGATTTGAAACAAGAATATCGACCTTTTCACCTGCCTGCAACAACGGCTCTACCAAATCCCCCTGTAAAAAGCGGACAGAAGCTCCCAGCCTCTCCGCATTTTCCCGTGCAATTGCCGTTGCGTCTGGTGACAAGTCTACTGTTGTCACATCCCAGCTCGGACGCTCGCTAGCAAGTGTAATACAGATCGCTCCGCTGCCGGTACCGATATCTGCCACAGCCAGCTTTTCATCCCCTCGCCACAGCTCGTCTGCCAGCCGGAGAACCTGCTCTACCAAAATTTCCGTTTCCGGCCGAGGAATCAGTACGCCTGGACGAACATGGAACAATCGCCCGTAAAACTCCTGGGAGCCAAACATGTATTGCAGCGGCTCAGCCTGCGCACGACGCTGGCAAAGCGAATCAAGCTCGTCAAGTACAGCAGAAGGTATTGGTTCCATCATGGAAATCAGATACCGCGTGCGATCCCAGTCCATACAATGTCGTATCAGCAGCTCTGCTTCAAACAGAGGATCCTTTGCCCCTCGCTCCCGCAAAAAGGAAGAAGCCCGCATTTGGGCTTCTCGAATCGTCTTCACATCAGACCAATCAAGCTGAGTGTGCATGGCTTTTCAAAAGCTCCGTTTGTTCATGCATAATCAGGTTATCGATCACTTCATCTAGCTCGCCTTCCAGTACGGATTCCAGACGATGCAGCGTCAAACCGATGCGGTGGTCGGTTACGCGGCTTTGTGGATAGTTGTACGTACGGATGCGCTCGCTGCGGTCACCGGTACCAACCAGGCTTTTTCGCGTAGCATCTGCTTCCGCATTTTGTTGCTGCATGTAATAGTCATACAAACGCGCACGCAATACACGCAGCGCTTTGTCCTTGTTCGAGTGTTGCGACTTCTCATCCTGACAGGAAACCATGATGCCTGTTGGAATATGCGTCACACGCACTGCCGACTTGGTGGTGTTAACGCTCTGTCCGCCTGCACCACTGGAACAGAAAGTGTCGATTCGGATGTCTTTCTCGTGTACTTCCACTTCCACATCTTCCGCTTCTGGCAGTACCAGTACCGTTGCTGTAGAGGTATGAATACGTCCGCCAGATTCTGTAGCCGGGATACGCTGTACACGGTGTGCGCCACTCTCGAATTTCATTTTGCTGTAGGCACCGCGACCACTGAGAGAGAATACGATCTCCTTGTAGCCACCGATGTCTGTAGGGCTTGCTTCCAGCACTTCGATCTTGAAGCCGTTGCGCTCAGCAAAACGTGTATACATACGGAAAAGAACCGCTGCAAACAAGGCCGCTTCCTCGCCACCTGCCGCACCGCGCACTTCCACGATTACGTTTTTCTCATCGTTTGGATCTTTTGGAAGCAGCAAGATTTTCAATCGCTCTTCCAACTGTTCCTTGCGCGTTGCCAATTCACCGATTTCCAGCTTGACCATTTCACGCATTTCATCGTCCAGCTTTTCATCCAGCATGGCTTTGGCATCATCCATTTGACTCACAACTGATTTATATTCACGGTACGTCGTCACTGTTTCTTCCAACGAAGACTGTTCCTTGGACAGTTCGCGCAAGCGTTTTGTATCGCTAATGACGTCGGGGTCACATAGGAGATTCGTTACCTCTTCAAAACGCTCTTCAACTGCGGATAAGCGTGTAAACATTGTATTTCACCCCATCGCAAAGAATAACTAAAAAAACAATCATAACAGATAAATTATAGGAGGAAAGCAGGAATAAGTCAAAGCGCATTATTTTACATGACGTCGTCGCTTCTCCTTTAGAAGGCCTCGATAGGGGTTTTCTTATGCAAAACAGGCCCGGGGTTGCCGAGCCTTGCCAAACAGTTGCTTCCTACACGTTAGCGATGGTACCCATCATTGGAGGTTACGTGGAAATCGTAACGAGGAATTTTTTGCCGGAGAGCAGCGATCACCTGCTGTTCAATGGTTCGTGCCTGGTTAGCCGTAATGTTGTGTACGAGATCAAGAGTAACATATGCATTGCCACCATTGAGTGTGATACGCGCACCTTCCACACCTGGAATCGACTTCGCCATCATTTCCATGTTATTCAAGTCAATTTGGGAATTACGTACGTTGGATTGGCCAATGATCATGTTTGGGTTTTGGTTGCGTCCCATCAAGGTATCGCGGTCCTGCGTATGTGGTGCAGCATGGTGATAAATATCCCCACTTTGCTCCCCTTTTATCGTTGCAGGATACTGGCCTTCCGACTTTTGCGTGTTATAGCTTTTCTCCTGGGTCATCGTTCGACCGCATCCAACAGTCAGGACAGAAGAAAGAACGAGCACGCCCACAACTGTCAGCGTGCTTTTCCAAAAAGGCATTCTTCGCATGAAAAAGCCACCTCCTGTTTCGCTTAGTCTGCGCATCACAACGAATGCTCATGCACATAGAAAAAAGAGGTGGCTATTCATAAAAAAGGACTGTAGAAACTTATTCGTGATTGACAGGCGGGCGATAGTAATGCTGGCGACATACACTGCTGTATGTATCATTTCCAGCAATTTCAATCGTCTCTCCGGTATATACAGGCTGTCCGTTTTTAAATTTGAGGATATGCGTCGCCTTTTTATTGCAGTAAACACACACCGTTTTGATCTCCTCTACCTTATCCGCTTCACACAATAACGCTGCACTTCCAGGGAAGAGTTCATTTTTAAAGTTTTTCAAGAGCCCGTAAACGATGACCGGAACTCCTAATTGATCTACAATCATCACGAGTTGATCAACGTGATGTTTACCAATAAACTGAGCTTCGTCCACCAATACGCAATCCGGCTTCACTGTCTCAGCTTCCACGATCTCATACAGATTTGTCTCATCGCCAATCGGAATCGCTTCCCTGCTGATCCCAACACGAGAAGCGACCTTACCTACACCAAAGCGGTCATCTACTGCCGGAGTAAATACCATCACTTTCTTTCCAGATTGCTCGTAATTGTGAGCAACCGTCAACAGCTGAATGGATTTAGAAGCGTTCATCGCTCCGTAACGAAAATATAGTTGTGCCACGTTTCTTTTCTCCCTTTGCCCGGAAGTGGTAATTCCTGCTGGTTCTGCACCATACAAAAACAAAACCAGGCAGATCGCTCTACCTGGTTGCTCCAATCCTTTCCGATTAGGAAAGATTGTATTTGCGTTTGAAACGGTCTACACGGCCGCCAGCGTCTACGAATTTTTGTTTTCCTGTGAAGAAAGGATGGCAGTTGGAGCAGATCTCCACTTTCAACGCTTGTTTCACGGAACCGGATTCAAATTCGTTACCGCATGCACATGTAACAGTTACCACGTTGTACTTAGGATGAATACCTTGTTTCATCTCATTACACCTCTTTCCGCCCTGAATCGTTTGCCGAAACAGAGTTATATCAACACATATCAGATAGTAGCACGCTGACAGCCGAAATGCAACAGGTTGACCGCTTAGGCCATGTTTTTCCTGCGTCTGAGCTCTTCAGGTGGCACGTGGGTAAATGATCCAATTACCACATCTGGGAGTTCTTCCTGGTAAATTTCGATGGCCTGCTTCATCCCAAAAACTTCCCCTTGGGCTTTCGGGATCATCGACAGGTAGCTCTCTGGGTCGATGTTCAGATTGCGCATCTGGATGAGCTTGATTCCGGTTCTGCGGATGAAATTGATCATCGCTTCCATCTCTTCTTCACGGTCAAATACGCCCGGGAAACAGAGGTAGTTAATCGATGTGTACACTCCTTTGGAAGCGGCGTACTCGGCAGAACGCGCCACATTTTCCAGCGTGTAGTTACGTGGACGATAGTAGGCATTATAGTGTTCGTCAATCGCGCTGATAATACTTACGCGCATCAGGTCGAGGCCAGCGTCCACGATTCCTTTAATGTGATCGGTCAAACCAGCATTGGTATTAATGTTGATGAAGCCCATGTCGGTCGCCTCTCGCACACGTCGCATGGCAGGAACAATGATGGAAGCCATGGTGGATGGCTCTCCTTCACAGCCTTGGCCAAAGCTGATAATGCTCTCTGGTGTTTGCAAATGGTGCAGCATTACCTCAACCAGCTCGTCCTCTGTCGGCTTGAAATTCATCCGGGTTTGTGGAGACGGGAAGCCACTGTCTTCCGGCTGCTCGGAAATACATCCGTAGCAACCCGCATTACAGGTGTACGAGACAGGCAAGCTGCCTTCCCAGCGGTTGAAAAAGTTATTGGAGGCTGTCAGGCATTCGTATTCCAGGGCACAATGGGACAAGTGGTTTAAAATACGGTTTTGCGGGAACAGCTCCAATGTCTTTTCCACTCGCTGACGCAACTCGTCCATCGGAAAATTCAACGGGTCCCATTTGTAAATATCGTCACTCGCTCTACCAGCTACCCAAAAACGATTGTCTTTCCAAACAACCGCCGAATATCCAAACAGAGGCAGCTTGCTCTCTTTGTTGCTTTTGACATAGCCTGGCAACAAAAGTCGTGTAATTCCTTGGGGAACGAGCGCACCTACTGCTGTGCAGCCATCCAGTTTGACCATTTCGCCTGTATCTGGATCCATTCCGATCGGAACAGTATCTGGCAAACTGACCATTGTTGCCCCTTCTGGCAGCGGGATCAATTCTTCTTCGAGAACTTCAGTCAATATATCTCCATTACGTGCCACCGCGAACAGGCCGGGGTGATCGTATACATTGCCTTTTTCATCTGCGTATACTAAATACATGGGAAAATCGCCTCGCTTCTTTACTTTGCCCATTGTATCGCATTGAAAAAGCAATGTAAATTGTGAAGGGTTACCTGCTAAGGTAAGGGAGCGGATTTATCGGCACATCATCTTGGCGAACTTCAAAGTGCAGATGGTATCCTGTCGAATCACCCGTTTGCCCCATGTACCCCAGCACGTCTCCAGCATCCACTAGTTGACCAGGAGCAACCCGTATGGTTCGCATGTGTGCGTAAAACGTTTGCAGACCGTCTCCATGATCCAGCACGACCATACGACCGTAACCCGAGCGGTTTGCTCCCGCTTCCAAAACCGCACCTGCCTTCGCCGCATAAATCGGTGTTTTTGCCTCCGCCTCATTCCACAAGTCCACACCCTTGTGCGACCTGCCCCAGCGAACGCCAAATCCACTCGTAATCGTCGCCTCCCGCACCGGCCACTCCAATCCGCCTCGGAGCCTGCCTATTACTTGTCGACTTGCCGCTTGGGATGTATTTCTCTTTTGCGCAAGCTCCTCCGCCCGCATCGGCTTCCCACCCGTAATGGGAATATACAATACCTGTCCCACATACAGGTTGTCCGACAGCCATTTGAGCAACGGATTTCTTTCTACCAACAACTCTCTGCTTACACCATAGCGTTGCGACACATAATTTAGCGTCTCCCCTCGTTTGACCATGTGCGTTACCTCGTCCTGACTGATGACCAGCCTCATACCCACGGCAAGCAGATGGGGATTACTGATTTTATTTGTATCGATCAATTTTTTCAATGTAAGCCCGTATCGCTGTGCAATCCCTGAGAGAGTGTCACCTTGGCGTACAGCATACATCATCACGTTGCTCGATGGCGATGCGTTTGGCTTAGCCAGGCTCGCATAAGGATTAAAAGCTTGGAACAAAGCCTGCTCCACGACGGCCTTTTTGGCTTCCTCTTGGCTCGTCATCGGGGCAGTTACCTGCACGTACTCCACTGATACACTCCTCCTTTATTTACGTTACTCTCCTAACGGTATGCCTGTAGGCAAAAAAAAATGACGGAGAGTCATGAAGAACTCGCCGTCGTACTTGCTGTTTTCCCTCGTCCTTGCTTGGATTCAAGGGTTTGTAAAAATTCGTCGTTCGTCTTGGTATCTGCCAGTTTTTTAATAAACGAATCAACAAATTCGTTGGTTTCGTTCATATTTTTCCGGATCATCCACAGCTTATCCAGCTCTTCTTTGGTCAAAAGCAGTTCTTCGCGCCTTGTTCCCGAACGGCGAATGTCGATCGCCGGGAAAATGCGGCGTTCTGCCAGCTTGCGATCCAAATGAAGCTCCATGTTTCCCGTACCTTTGAACTCCTCGTAAATCACATCGTCCATCCGCGAGCCTGTCTCGACCAGAGCTGAGGCCAAGATGGTCAGGCTGCCGCCCTCTTCGATATTGCGAGCCGAGCCAAAGAACCGCTTGGGCCGGTGAAAAGCTGCCGGATCAATCCCCCCGGACAGTGTCCGTCCACTTGGCGGAATGACCAGGTTGTAGGCACGCGCCAAACGAGTAATCGAATCGAGCAGAATCACTACGTCTTTTTTGTGCTCGACCAGACGCTTCGCCCGCTCCAGTACCAGCTCAGCCACTTTGATATGATTTTCAGGCAATTCATCAAAAGTAGAGGCAACTACTTCACCTTTGACCGAGCGCTGCATATCGGTTACCTCTTCGGGACGCTCATCAATGAGCAGCACAAACAAATGGATATCGGGACGACTCTCCGTAATACTGTTGGCGATTTCTTTGAGCAGCACCGTTTTCCCTGCTTTTGGCGGAGCCACAATCAATCCACGTTGGCCAAGTCCAACAGGGGCTAGGAGATCCATCAGGCGGGTGGAAACACGTTCGGGAGCTGTCTCCAACACAAGTTTCGTTTGAGGATACAACGGTGTCAAAGCGGGGAAATGAAGACGCTCTGCAGCTGTTTCAGGGTCTTCTCCGTTTACTGCCTCTACTTGCAAGAGGCCGAAATATCGCTCGTTCTCCTTTGGCGGCCGGGCTTTACCCGATACCACATCCCCCATTCGCAAATCAAAACGACGGATCTGCGACTGAGAAATGTAGATGTCTTCCGAGCTTGGGAGATAGTTGATCGGGCGCAGAAATCCATATCCTTCTGGCAGGATCTCCAAAACACCCTCCATAAACATGAGACCGTCTCGTTCTGCCCTGGCGCGAAGAATAGCGAAAATCAATTCTTTTTTCTTCAACTGCGAGTAATAAGGAATGTGGTATTCCTTTGCCAGCTTATAGAGATCAGTCAGTTTCTTTTCTTCTAGTTCAGAAAGTAACATACATCCACCACTCTTTATTTACTTAGAAGCTTCGCTGAGGTTTGACCCTACTTTTCATCTGATGATCTTACAAACCTATTGTTGGTTTGCGTTCCAAGCGGTGATTCCCCTCAATAAATCGTACCGTCCCTGTTTTTGCACGCATCACAACCGAATTGGTGGTTGCACGCATTCCCTGGAAACGAACACCTTTTAACAATTCGCCATCTGTTACACCTGTAGCCGCAAAAATAGCGTCGTCACCTTTCACCAAATCATTCATGAACAGGACCTGGTGCGGATTCGCGAGACCCATCTTGATACAGCGCTCAATCTCTTCCTCATTTTGCGGAAGCAGTCTGCCTTGAATTTCGCCACCCAGACATTTGAGTGCCACAGCAGCCAGTACACCCTCAGGCGCTCCACCAGAACCGAACATGATATCCACGCCTGTATCGGGGAATGCCGTATTGATTGCAGCCGCTACGTCGCCATCCGATATTAATCGAATGCGCGCACCTGCTTCCCGAATTTCATGGATGATTTGTTGATGACGGTCCCGATCCAATACAATCGCTACCAGATCACTGATGTCTTTTCCTTGCGCTTGTGCGACAGCTTTTAAGTTATCGCGAACCGGAGCATTAATATCTACTTTGCCAACCGCTTTTGGCCCTACTGCAATTTTCTCCATATACATGTCAGGAGCATGCAATAAATTTCCGCGGTCCGCAATCGCAATGACCGAGATTGCTCCCCAAGTTCCTTTGGCCAGAATGTTGGTTCCTTCCAAAGGATCGACGGCTACATCGACAGCAGGAGCTATCCCTTGGCCGAGACGCTCTCCAATGTAGAGCATTGGCGCCTCATCCATTTCTCCTTCTCCGATAACAACAATCCCGTCCATTGGCACCTTTTCAAATTCTTTACGCATGGCGGTTGTCGCTGCGTCATCGGCCTCATCTTTTTTTCCAAGACCCATCCAACTGGCAGAAGCCAAAGCTGCCGCCTCGGTCACTCGTACCAGTTCAAGTGTTAAACTGCGTTCCATTCTGGAAGACTCCTCTCCTGGTGTTTGGTTAACGTTGGTGGTTTTCCGAACGCTGCAGGCCTATCCGCACTACATCTGCGCCCAAGGTTTGCAGCTTGCCCACTAAATTCTCATACCCGCGATCAATATGCTCCAATCCTTCCAGCTCAGTCGTTCCGCTGGTTGCCAGTCCGGCAATGAATAGAGCCGCTCCAGCTCGCAAATCTGAAGCTACGACCTTCGCGCCATTGAGTCTACTGCCACCTTCGATGACTGCCGATCGTCCCTCTACTTTCAATGACGCCCCCATGCGGCGCAGCTCGTCGACATGACGAAAACGAGAGCTGTAAATATTGTCCGTTACAATACTAGAGCCTTTTGCCAAGGTCAACAACGTCGTAATTGGTTGCTGCAGATCGGTTGGAAAACCGGGATACGGACTTGTCTTTACATCAATCGAGCGATAACCATCCTGCCCGATCACTTGAATACAATCATCCATTTCTACGACTTGCGCTCCGATTTCGCGAAGCTTGGCTGTCAGCGACTCCAAATGCTTCGGAATCACATTCTCTACCAGAACATTGCCGTTCGTTGCCGCTGCCGCAATCATATAGGTGCCCGCCTCAATCCGGTCAGGAATAATGGTATGACGACAGCCACGCAGTCGCTCTACTCCCTGAATACGGATCATATCCGTACCGGCACCTTTGATGTTTGCCCCCATGTTGTTGAGCAAGGTAGCTACATCCACAATCTCCGGCTCACGGGCAGCGTTTTCAATAATGGTCACGCCCTCTGCTTTGGCAGCAGCCAGCATGATGTTAATAGTAGCACCGACGCTTACCAGGTCGAGATAAATACGCGCACCTTGCAGGCGACCATGTTTGGCCCGGATGGTCATCACGCCGTTCTTGTTTTCAACCTCGGCGCCCATCGCCTCAAAGCCTTTGATATGCAAATCGACAGGACGGGGACCCAAGTCGCAGCCACCCGGCAGTCCGACCTGTGCTTCTCCAAACTTGGCGAGTAATGCTCCCCACAGATAATAAGAGGCGCGCAGCTTCTTAATCCGGCCATTGGGCATAAGCATCAGTCGCATCTCGCGTCCGTCTACTTCCATCCAATCCTCTTCGAACAGCACATCTGCTCCCATTTCTTGCAGGAGCTCATGATAGATATCTACATCCTGAATACGGGGCAGATTTTCGATGACAACGGGCCCATCTGCCAGCAATGCAGCTGGAATCAGTGCGACTGCGCTGTTTTTTGCTCCGCTGATGGTAACCGTCCCCGCGAGCGGTTTCCCACCATTGATGATCAGCTTATCCATGCTTTGCTCTCCTCAGGCGTAATCGGGAAAGAAGCACCTTCCCCAATGGAAAAGGTGCTCGGACTTTCATAAGATGTCCTCTATTTTTGCATACCTGCCCAGTCGGAAAGAAACTTTTCCAAGCCGCTATCTGTCAGCGGATGGGCAATCAGTTGCTTAAATACTTTGGATGGGATGGTCGCGTAATGCGAACCGCGGCGAGCCGCTTCTGTCACATGGACAGGGTGGCGAACAGACGCTGCGATAATTTCGGTCTCAATCCCATGAACAGAAAAGATCTCCGCGATGTCTTCGATCAATTGCATACCGTCTTGTCCAATGTCATCCAATCTCCCCAAAAACGGAGACACAAAGCTCGCTCCTGCACGGGCAGCCAACAACGCCTGATTAGCAGAGAACACGAGTGTCACGTTGGTTTTGATTTTACGCTTGGCGAAGTATTTCGCTGCTTTCAAGCCTTCGGCTGTCATCGGCAGCTTGACCACGATATTTTTGGAAAGGGAAGCGAGCTTTTCTCCCTCTTCAATCATACCCTTTGCATCAACACTAATGACTTCTGCGCTGATTGGGCCATCGACGATATCAATAATTTCTTTGAGAGCCTCAACAAAATCCCGGCCTTCCTTTGCTACCAAAGATGGATTGGTAGTAACACCGGCCAGAACGCCCCACTCATGAATTTCACGAATTTCATCAACGTTTGCAGTATCAATCAAAAAACGCATGATTAGTCCTCCTTGGTTACGCGCGGTTGCTGCTTCCGAATAAACGCATTTTTCCTTTAACAACTTCCTTGATCGCATCGCGAGCAGGGCCCAGGTATTTGCGCGGGTCAATCTCGCTTTGCTTCGCAGCCAACGCTTTGCGTACCATTTCGGTGCATGCGACTTGACTTTCCGTATTTACATTAATTTTCCCTACGCCCAGACTGATCGATTTCACGATTGCATCATCCGGAACGCCGGAACCGCCGTGCAGCACGATTGGCGAGCCAATATTGTTCGCCACTTTTTCGATGATGTCAAAGCGGATTTTTGGAACCCCTTTATACATACCGTGTGCTGTTCCTACAGCAATTGCTACATAGTCTACTTTGGTTTCTTCCCAGAAGCGAATCGCTTCCTCAGGATTTGCCAGGGTAGCATCTTCCTCATCAACGGACAAGTCGTCTTCTACCCCGCCGATGGTACCGAGTTCACCTTCTACAGAAACGCCAACAGCGTGCGCAGCCTCTACAACCTGTTTGGTCAGGCGAAGGTTATCTTCAAACGAATGGTGGGAACCGTCAAACATAACGGAAGAGAACCCTGCACGGATGCACTTCATTACCATGTCAAAGTTGCTTCCATGGTCCAGGTGCAACGCTACGGGAACTCCTGCGCGTTCTGCTGCCACCTTGGCAATGGCTACGGTATAATCCAATCCCATGTATTTAAGTGCTCCTTCAGAGACACCAAAGATCACAGGCGATTTTTCTTCCATAGCTGCTTCCGTAATCGCTTGAGTAAACTCCAAATTGTTCAGGTTAAATTGTCCGACGGCGTACTTATGCTTCTTGACGTCTTCGGTAAATGCGGTCATAGGTACCAGTGGCATTTTTGTAAATCCTCCTCTAGCAGACTTCAGTCATGTGGCTTATTATACCACAGACGCTTGTTTGTTAACAGGTACGCTTGTACCCTTGCAAGCGAGGTATAAATGACTAGCAAGCCAACTGCTGATGTACGGCCATCCGCAGTTCATCTATATCAAATGGCTTGGTAAAGTGTGTAAGTGCACCTAGCTGTGTCGCTTCTTTAATCATGTCCAGCTCGCCGTAAGCCGTCATCATGATTACCTTGATGTCCTGATTGATTTTCTTGATATGCTTTAAAATTTCGATGCCGTCCATGCCAGGGATTTTCATGTCGAGAATGACTAGATCAGGCGATTCCTTTTCCACGATTTCCAGCGCCATTTTTCCATTCGCTGCCTGAAACGTTTTGTAGCCTTCCTTACCCAGTACCTCATATAGCAAAATGCGGATTCCATACTGATCATCGACAACCAGTACTTTTTTATCATGTTTGTCCAACACTTCGATTCCCCCCTGACGAAAGCCTTTTCCTTAAATCATTAGGGTTCGCCTAAAAACAGGAAACTCCTGCATATCCGTGTTGAAATTTTCCCGCTTTGCCTACTTACGGTATAATAGGTGTACTATTTTTTCAGCTAGCGAGGAGCGTAACTCTTTCATGGATGCTTTGTTGCTGATCTGCTTGTTAACATTTATTATCCACACTACAGAAACTCTCTCCTATGGAATCCGTTTTGCCGGAGTGCAGACAGGTAGAATTGCTGTAGCCATGTCGCTAGTCGGAATCGTACTGCTCGTATCACGTACTTCTAATTTGATTCAGGGACCGTTCACTGGCGGGTTGATTGATCAAGCTGCCCTCTCGCATACTGACCCGAGCATGAAGCTGCATATGATTATTGGCGCATCATCGCTAGGCACGTTGGCAGCCATCATGCTTTTCCCGACGTTTGTTCAGCTTTCCAAACGAGTCATCTCACATTTGGAGCTCGCGGGGTCGATTCCGCAAATGCTGCGGACTGCCGTTACGATAGACAGTATCCGGCGTGCTAGGCACCATGTGCGTATCCCGAACTGGAGATTCATTTCACGCTTCCGTATTAAAGGTATTCCTAAGCGGCTACTATTGCTTAACTCTTTGGGAACAGCCATTTATACAAGCAGTGTGCTGTCTGTTCTCTACGCCATTTTGCTCGTTCCCGATTTTAAAGCTACCGTCTCGATGTCCTCTGGGCTGATCAACGGGTTCGCCACCATTTTCATGACCATTCTGGTAGACCCCCAAGTTGCTCTTTTAACGGAAAAAGCTTTGCAAGGACAAGCGACTCACGAATCGATTCGCAACATGTACCTCTGGCTGATGATCTCCCGCTTTTTCGGTACTCTATTAGCTCAATTTCTGCTAGTTCCCGCAGCTTATTGGGTAGCCTGGCTCGCTCCTTTTTTTCATTAAAAAAAGAGATAACGAAAACAGAGAAAACGCACCAACGATGACAAATCGCTGGTGCATTTTTTATTGATGCTTATTTATTCAGGTTTAGGGAAGCTTTCACAAAATCACGGAACAATGGTTGTGGACGGTTCGGACGGGAAGTAAACTCTGGATGGAATTGGGTAGCCAAGAACCACGGGTGATCTGGCACTTCCACGATTTCAACCAAGCGGCCGTCTGGTGTAGTACCTGCAATACGCAAGCCTTGCTCCACCAGTTGTTCACGGTACTCGTTGTTCACTTCATAACGATGACGATGACGCTCATATACCAAAGTGCTGCCGTACGCTTGTGCAGTCAGGCTGCCTTCCTCGACTTTGGAAGGTCCAACGCCCAGGCGCATGGTGCCGCCTTTGTCTTCGATTTCTTTTTGCTCAGGCAACAAATCAATCACAGGGTACGCTGTGTCAGGATTGATCTCGGAGCTGTTTGCTCCATCCATGCCTGCTACGTGACGAGCGTATTCGATGACAGCGATTTGCATACCCAGGCAAATCCCAAAGAAAGGTACTTTATTTTCACGAGCATAACGCGTAGCGATGATCTTGCCCTCGATTCCGCGATCACCGAAGCCGCCTGGTACGAGAATACCGTTTACATCACTAAGCAGTTCACCAACATTCTCAGGCGTAACCTCTTCCGCGCTCACCCATTTGATTTCAATGTTGGAATCA
This sequence comes from Brevibacillus sp. NRS-1366, assembly GCF_050467985.1. NCBI lineage: Bacteria > Bacillati > Bacillota > Bacilli > Caryophanales > Paenibacillaceae > Brevibacillus > Brevibacillus sp. NRS-1366. The sequence continues at coordinate 55,516 of NZ_JBITPN010000007.1, forward strand.
TTGGCGTAGCCAGCATGATAAAGCGCTTCTGCAACGGACAAATACGCGTCATGCAGCTCTACATACTTACCAACGATTGCAATCGTCGTTGTTTTGGACAGGTTTTTGATTTGGCTCACGAGCGCTTTCCATTCAGTCATATCCGCTTCGTGGCAAGTCAGGCCAAGGTGACGGCAAACGTAGTCGTCCAGACCTTGTGCTTGAAGCTGCAGTGGAACATCGTAAAGAGTCTCTGCATCCACACATTCGATCACAGCATTTTTGTCGATGTCACAGAACAAAGCGAGCTTGTCTTTCATTTCTTGCGTCATTGGCTGTTCTGTACGTGTAACGATGACTGTTGGTTGAATGCCCAGGCTGCGCAATTCCTTGACGCTGTGTTGAGTCGGTTTGGTTTTCATTTCACCTGCTGCCTTGATGTAAGGAACCAAGGTCACGTGAATGTACATGACGTTCTCACGGCCGATATCACTCTTGATTTGACGGATCGCTTCAAGTACAGGCAAGCTCTCGATATCACCAACCGTCCCGCCAATCTCAGTGATAACCACATCTGCTCCGGTTTCACGGCCAGCTCGGAATACACGGTCCTTGATCTCGTTGGTAATATGAGGAATAACTTGAACTGTTCCACCCAGGTAGTCGCCACGACGCTCTTTGGCGATGACCGTGGAGTAAATTTTACCACTCGTTACATTGGAGTTGGCACTCAGGTTGATATCAATGAAACGCTCGTAGTGGCCCAAATCCAGGTCTGTTTCCGCACCGTCATCCGTAACGAATACTTCCCCGTGCTGATACGGGCTCATCGTTCCCGGGTCAACGTTGATGTATGGGTCAAATTTCTGGATGGTTACCTTCAGTCCCCGATTCTTCAGGAGTCGGCCCAGAGAAGCCGCTGTAATTCCTTTTCCCAACGAGGATACGACCCCGCCTGTCACAAAAATATACTTCGTCATCGTTAACGTCCCCTCTTTCCCTAACCCTTAAGTTGTTAAAATAAACGGATAAAGACGGCTCCCAAAAAAAGAAAAACAAAAGCGAGTCCTATCCCGTGCAAACATGGGGTAGGGGCACTTTTGTTTTATAGTTTCCCTTATTTAATCCTTCTTCATGTGAAGCCCAAGGAGTATTTTATCTGTCCCTCAAGCGGAAGTCAAGGACTTATAATTTATCTTCATCTTCTTCGACGTCGTCAGCGGAATCCTCGTCTTCCAACACTTCATCTTCAAACAGTTCCTCCTCTTCTTCGTCCAACTCTTCCTCATCGATCTCGGCGTCAATCTCTTCTTCCTCGATTTCAGCATCTTCGTCGACGAACTCTTCTTCATCCTCAAAAATGACAATATCGTCTTCTTCGAATTCCTCAACGCTTTCATCATCTGCATCGTAATCGTCGAAGTCGTCGTCCAGAACCACTTTCTTCTTCTTGGTTCCGCCGCCCTCTTGCGTTTCATCAACAGTGTCGGTCGGGTACCAGCGTTTTAGGCCCCAGACATTGTCACCAAGGCAGACGAAACGGCCGTCAATATTAATCTCTGTGTATACTTGAGCGATGATAGCCATGAGCTGTTCGTTTGTCATCTTACGCAGGGCAACCAGCTCATCCATCAGCTCGCGGAAGTTGTAGGTACGATTGGTTTCACGCAAAATTTCATACGCAATGTCAACCAATGCCATCTCACTCAGTTTCTCGGAATCAATATGAGCAAACAATTGACTCACTCAAGGCACGTCCTTTCCATTAGAAAACTATTGGCTTCAATACATTCCCCGCCACATGAATGAGACGCGGACGAAAGTATAGGTAAATCAAGAATAATGTCGGATTCTTCGATTGTACAACATACGAAGGCTATCATACAGTATTCCTTATTTTAGACGAAAATGCAAGGCTTTCAAACGGGGGCGATCCATTTATTATGACCCCTCGATCTCTTCCCCTTTATTCCCACCCCATGTATCATCTTTATGTATACAGGAAAGGGGAGAATGCCAGTGGACTTAGCGCAAGAATTTCTTTCATGTACAACGGACAAATTTCATGACGTAAAAAGGTCGGCAGAGAGAACAATGGAACAGCTCTCATTGGAGGAGCTACATCGGTCTCCATCTATCGAGTCCAACAGCATTGCCGTCATCGTCAAGCATCTATGCGGCAACATGACAGCGAGGTGGTCGAACTTCTTAAACAGCGACGGGGAAAAAACGGACCGTAATCGAGATCTGGAATTCACAGGAGGCTACAAAAGCAGGGAAGAATTACTGACCTCATGGGAAGAGGGCTGGGACACTTTGTTTGCTGCTTTGTCTGCCCTTGGACCTGATGATCTGATGAAAATCGTTACGATCCGAAATGAACCCCACTCTGTGCTAAAAGCAATCCAACGCCAGCTCTCCCATTACTCCTACCACGTCGGTCAGATCGTCTACGTGGGAAAGCAGATCAAAGACACCTCTTGGCAGTGTTTAAGCGTTCCCCGCGGGAAATCAGAAGAATATACAGAGAAAGTAAAGAAATACCACGCAAACAGTTAAAAAACCAGTGAGCAAACAATCCCTCGGCATGGCACCGAGGGATTCTTATTTTACATATTTCTGCGGTATTGTCCGCCTACTTCATACAAAGCTGCACTAACCTGACCAAGGGACGCTACTTTCACCGTTTCCATCAGCTCTGCAAAGATGTTGCCGCCCGCCATTGCTACTTCTTGAAGACGGCGCAGCGCTTGCTGAGACTTTTCTCGGTTGCTTTCCTGGAAGGCACGCAAATTGAGAATTTGCTGTTCCTTTTCTTCTTCTGTCGCGCGAGCCAGCTCGATCTCGTAGTCGTCCTCGGAGGCGTTCGGATTAATAAAGGTGTTAACCCCAATGATCGGGAGCTCACCCGTATGCTTTTTCATCTCATAGTACATGGACTCATCCTGGATCTTGCCGCGCTGGTATTGAGTCTCCATCGCGCCGAGCACGCCTCCACGGGAGCTGATTCGCTCAAACTCCTGCATGACTGCTTCTTCGACTAGGTCGGTCAGCTCATCGATGATAAACGCACCTTGCAATGGGTTTTCATTTTTCGCGAGACCCATTTCTTTGTTGATGATCATCTGGATCGCCATAGCACGTCGCACAGAGTTCTCTGTTGGGGTCGTAATCGCTTCATCATAGGCATTGGTATGAAGAGAGTTGCAATTGTCGTAAATCGCTACCAGAGCCTGCAGCGTAGTTCTGATATCGTTAAAATCCATTTCCTGCGCATGCAGCGAACGGCCTGAGGTCTGAATGTGGTATTTCAGCTTTTGGCTGCGATCATTGCCACCGTAACGATTCTTCATCACTGTTGCCCAAATGCGACGAGCCACCCGTCCGATCACCGTGTACTCCGGATCGAGACCATTAGAGAAGAAGAAGGAGAGATTCGGCGCAAAGTCATCAATATGCATCCCACGGCTCAAATAATATTCCACATACGTAAAGCCATTGGACAACGTAAACGCGAGCTGTGTAATCGGATTGGCTCCCGCCTCCGCGATGTGATAGCCGGAGATCGAGACTGAATAGTAGTTTCGCACTTTTTGGTCTATAAAGTACTGCTGGATATCGCCCATCATCCGCAAGGCAAACTCTGTTGAGAAAATGCACGTATTTTGACCCTGGTCTTCCTTGAGAATGTCTGCCTGCACGGTTCCCCGAACAGTTGAGAGTGTGTATGCCTTGATTTGCTTGTGCTCTTCCTCTGTTGGCTGACGGCCTTCCCGCTGAATAAATGCTTCCACCTGTTGCTCGATCGCGGTGTTCATAAACATCGCCAAAATCATCGGAGCAGGTCCATTGATCGTCATCGATACAGAGGTGCTCGGCGCGCAAAGGTCAAAGCCCGCATACAGCTTTTTCATGTCATCGAGTGTGCAAATACTGACCCCGCTGGTACCGATTTTCCCGTAGATGTCTGGACGATAATCAGGGTCCTCGCCGTATAGCGTTACGGAGTCAAAAGCTGTACTGAGGCGCTTCGCATCATCATTTTGCGAAAGGAAGTGAAAACGTCTATTCGTCCGCTCGGGCGTACCTTCCCCGGCAAACTGACGCTTCGGATCCTCCCCTTCCCTCTTGAATGGAAAGACCCCTGCTGTGTAAGGGAATTCCCCTGGAACATTTTCTTTTAGCGACCACTTCAAAAGCTCGCCCCAATCCTGATAGTCAGGAACGGCTACCTTGGCAATGCGGGTACCTGACAAAGACTCGCTAAAGAGCTTGGTAACAATCTCTTTGTCACGAATTTTGGCCACAAACTGGTCTTGCTTGTACGCTTCCTTGAGCTTGGGCCAATTTTCCAGAATCCGCTTGCACTCTGGATGCAGCTTTTCTTCAAAGAGCGTAATCTGTTTTTCGAGTACAAGGGCTACTTCCGCTGCCGAAGAATCCCCAGAAGCGAGCAATGTTTCTTTTGCCCCATGGAGTTGGAACAGCTTTCGGGCGATGGCAGACTGTTCATCCGTATATTGGCGGTAATTGCGCACGGTATTGGCTATTTCCTGGAGATAGTTGATTCTCTCTGTCGGAATCAACGAAGTTTTATGAATTTTTACCGGAGTCGTATCCAGATTATCAACAGACCACTCTACTCCTGTTTTTTCTACAATCCGGTGCATCAATGCTGCAAACAGAACATTGGTACCAGGGTCATTAAACTGACTGGCAATCGTTCCATAAACAGGAACCTTATCATCAGGAAGCTCAAAAAGCTGGTGATTGCGTCGGTACTGCTTGCGTACTTCCCGCAGAGCATCTTCCGATCCTTTGCGCTCAAACTTATTGATCGCGATCAGGTCGGCAAAGTCGAGCATGTCGATTTTCTCCAACTGAGAAGGCGCACCGAACTCACTGGTCATGACATACATGGAGACATCACACACTTCCGTTACTTGAGCATCCCCCTGACCGATCCCGCTCGTTTCTACAATAATCAGATCAAAATGAGCCGCACGCGCCACCTTGATCGCGTCCTTTAATGCTGCGGACAGCTCCATGCCGGATTTGCGTGTAGCCAAACTGCGCATGTAAACGCGAGGCGTATTGTTGGCATTCATGCGGATGCGGTCGCCCAACAAGGCCCCACCAGATTTTTGCTTGGAAGGGTCGACAGATAAAATCGCAACCGTTTTATCCGCATACGTACGGACAAAACGGCGAACCAGCTCATCGGTAAGCGAGCTTTTTCCCGCTCCGCCTGTACCTGTAATACCCAAAACAGGGATGGTGGCTTCTGGCTCGTTCAGACTGTTCTTGAGCGGCTCTGCCCACTGGGCTTGATCCACCGCATACTCCGCAACGGAAATAAGCCGGGCAATCGCCTGGTGATTTTGTTCGCATAGCCCTGCTACCTCATCGCCAAGCTGTTTGACAGTCGGGAAATCTGAGCGGCGAATCATGTCATTAATCATGCCCTGCAAACCCAAGCGTCTGCCATCATCTGGAGAGTAAATTTTACAGACTCCGTATTCTTCGAGTTCTCGAATCTCGCGTGGAACGATAACCCCGCCTCCGCCACCAAACACGCGGATATGCTCTGCTCCCCGCTCGCGCAACAGATCAATTACGTACTTAAAATATTCCACATGACCGCCCTGATAAGAGCTGATGGCAATTCCTTGCACATCCTCTTGCACGGCAGCCGTCACAATATCGTCAACAGAGCGGTTATGACCCAGATGGATCACTTCCACTCCTGACGATTGCAAAATACGACGCATAATATTGATCGAGGCGTCATGACCGTCATACAAGCTGGCGGCGGTCACAAAACGAACCTTGTTTTGCGGACGATACACTTCGGTTTCCATCGTTCCACTCTCCCCGAGAATCTTTTTTTAATAAGAAGTTTAAAAAGGAGGACAAACAGGGCCAAGCAGATCAAGGCGCGGAAGACGCGAGGTCGACTAAAACCGCCGACGTCCTGTCGGCAACGTCGACACTTGCACCTCCTGTGCGCGCAGCCCTACTCTACAAACCTAATGTTTCCCGGACTTTTTAAACTTTCAATCTTCAGTCGGAGACACTGATTTCGCGAAGCAGTAGCGTAATCTGCTTCTCTGTGTACTCCTCCAATGTATAGTGCTTGTGCAGCGCCCAGCGGCGGAATACCCACATTTCGCCCAGCACCATGATGTTGTCAGCCATCAGCTTGACATGCTTCTCATCAATGCGAAGCGAGCCATCGGCAATCCCTCTGTGCAGGATCTCCACAAAAATGTGCGAAATTTCTTCTTCACGCCCCAGCACGTAGCGAAGGGTTTCTTTTGGAAGCGATTTGGACTCCTGATAGATGAGCAAGACACGATCGCTCATCTGGTCCATCACACGAATGAGGCTTTTGAGAGCCAGCTTCAAGATTTTCAGACCTGTTCCGTTAAAGTTAATCGCTTCACGTAAACGAGTTTCCATCTCGGCATGGATCGCATCGCAGACGAGATAAAGAACATCTTCTTTAGACTCAATATATTCATACAAGGTACCGATACTAAAACCCGACGCCCGGGCGATCTCCCTCGTCGTTGTTTTATGAAAGCCTTTATGAATGAAGAGATGAACGGCAGCCTCAATAATCTGTTCCCGTCGTTTTTCAATCAGCTTGGGGTCCTTTACTAGGGACGGTATGGTCTTTCTCTTTTCGGACACAACAAATCCACCTTTCCAACCGACTGAGCGTTTGGTCAGACACCTTATGGAAAAGAAAGGCGCAAACACATAGGCTCTGTATCGTTTCGCAACCATTATACGCGAGTGAGAGCCCATTGCCAAACCTTTCTTTTCTTTGTTCCTACAGATAGATTTACCGTTTACCGCAAAGAAAAAATGGATTACTGACGATCTACCCTGTGAGACTCTATTCTTTCAGCAAGTAATTGCTGATGACGACACGCTGAATTTCGTTGGTGCCTTCATAGATTTGCGTAATTTTGGCATCCCGCATGAAACGCTCTACCGGGTATTCGCGCGTGTAGCCATAGCCACCGAATACTTGCACAGCCTCCGTCGTTACTTCCATTGCCGTATCGCCAGCAAACACTTTGGACATCGCAGAAGCTTTTCCGTATGGCAAGCCTTGGTCTTCCAGCCAAGCTGCTTGATACGTGAGCAGACGAGAAGCCTCGATTTTGGTCGCCATATCAGCCAGCTTAAACTGGATTGCCTGCAAGGCTGCGATTGGTTTGCCAAATTGTTTCCGTTCTTTGGCGTAGCCAAGTGCGTGTTCAAATGCTCCCTGGGCGATTCCGAGCGCTTGAGCCGCAATTCCGTTACGTCCGCCGTCCAAGGTCATCATCGCGATCTTGAAGCCTTGACCTACTTCACCCAGCATGTTTTCTACTGGCACACGGACATTATCAAAGTTGACTGCCAAGGTTGGCGAGGAACGAATCCCCAGTTTCTTTTCCTTTTTCCCCATCGTAAAGCCGTCCATGCCTTTCTCTACGATAAAGGCGGTGATCCCTTTGTGCTTCAGCTCAGGACTGGTAACTGCAAATACAATGTAGATTTCCGCTTCTCCGGCATTGGTAATGAAGATTTTGCTTCCGTTTAATACGTAGTGGTCACCATCGAGAACGGCTGTCGTACGCATTCCTGCCGAATCAGAACCAGAGCCTGGCTCTGTCAGACAGTAAGCACCCATTTTCTTTCCTTCTGCCAAAGGACGCAGGAACTTTTGCTTTTGCTCCTCTGTACCAAACTTGTAGATGGGCCAGCTAGCTAGCGAAACTTGTGCGGATAAGGTCACGCCGATAGAGGCATCCACACGGGAGAGTTCTTCCACTGCAATGACGTAGCTCAGATAGTCGGCACCCGCCCCACCGTATTCTTCTGGCCAAGGAATACCGGTCAGTCCCAGTTCTGCCATCTGTTCGAAAATGGAACGGTCAAAACGCTCTTCCTCATCGCGTTCCGCTGCTGTCGGAGCCACCTGGGTCTCGGCAAAGTCGCGGATCATTTTGCGCATCATTTCATGTTCTTCAGTCAGTTGGAAATTCATATCTATCACTCCCCCATGTGCTGTTCGCAAGTCCCTATCAGGCATAAGCACCTGCGGGACTGTGCTCCTATTAGTCAGCAAGCAAATGCTTGGCGATCACAATTCGTTGTATTTCGTTGGTACCTTCATAAATCTGGGTTACCTTGGCATCGCGGAACAACCGCTCTACCGGGTATTCCCTCGTGTAGCCGTAGCCGCCAAATATTTGCACAGCTTCCGTCGCCAGCTCCATCGCTGTGTCCGTAGCGAATCGCTTGGCCATCGACGCTTCCATCCCACACGATATTCCCTGACTTCGCAGCCAAGCTGCTCGATACACCAACAGACGGGCTACTTCGGCCTTCGTCGCCATATCCGCAAGCTTGAAGGCGATCGCCTGCTGCTTGCCAATTGCTTGGCCGAACTGTTTTCTTTCCTTTGCGTAATCCGTGGCGTACTGAACGGCTGCCTCGGCAATCCCCAATGCTTGTGCCGCAATCCCGATTCGACCTGAATCCAGATTGGCCATGGCGATGCAAAAGCCTTCTCCTTCTTCACCCAGCAGGTTGGCAGCAGGTACACGCGCATTGTCAAAGACCAGCTCGGTTGTATAGGAGCCGTGCAGCCCCATTTTCTTTTCTTTTTTCCCAACGGTAAATCCTGGAGTATCCTTTTCCACGATAAAGGCTGAGATTCCTTTCGTACCTTTGGCAAAATCCGTTACAGCAAATGCGATGTACGTATCTGCCTCTCCGCCGTTCGTGATAAACACCTTGTTTCCATTCAAGATGTATTCGTCACCTTTTCGTACGGCGGTGGTTCGAATGCTGCTCGCATCAGAACCCGCATGCGGCTCTGTCAGAGCAAAAGCTCCCAGATATTCTCCACCCGCAAGCTTTGGCATGTATTTTCGTTTTTGTTCCTCGGTTCCGAAATAAAGGATCGGATTCGTGCCTACAGAAGTGTGAACAGACAGGATAACACCTACTGTCGCACTTACCTTGGATATCTCATGAATCGCCAAAATGTAGGAAATAAAGTCTGCGCCTGCTCCGCCCCACTCTTCGGCAACCGGAATCCCCATCAGACCCATTTCGCCCATCTTTTTAATAATGTGGCGCGGGAATTGATCGGTCTCCTCCATCACCGGGACAAATGGCGCAATCTCCTTTTGTGCAAAGTCACGCACCATGCGGCGCATCATCTCTTGTTCTTCATTGAATCGAAAATCCATGTCTGTCCTACCTTTCTGACGAATTCCTCTATTAGTTGTTGTACTCGTAGAAACCACGACCGGATTTTTTACCGAGCCATCCTGCTTTGACATATTTCCGTAACAGTGGGCAAGGGCGGTATTTGGAGTCTGCAAATCCTTCGTGCAAAACCTCCATGATGTAGAGGCAAGTATCCAGTCCGATAAAATCAGCCAGCTTCAGGGGGCCCATCGGATGATTCATGCCCAGCTTCATCACTTCGTCAATCGCCTCAGGTGTTGCAACACCTTCGTATACACAGTAGATCGCTTCGTTGATCATCGGCATCAGCACGCGATTGGAGACAAAGCCCGGGAAATCATTCACACTGACAGGCACCTTGCTCATTTGCTTGGCCAGATCCTCCGTCAGTTGGTACACCTCGTCAGCCGTTTGCAGTCCGCGAATAATTTCGACCAGCTTCATCACCGGAACCGGATTCATGAAGTGCATCCCGATTACTTTTTCCGGACGCTTGGTTACAGCGGCGATTTCCGTAATGGGCAACGAAGACGTGTTGCTTGCCAGCACCGTATGTGGCGGACATACCTCATCGAGCTTGGTGAAAATCTGTGTTTTCACCGCCATGTTTTCGGTAACGGCCTCCACAACAAAATCTACCTCTCGTCCGTCAGCCAGATCCGTGGACAAAACCAGACGAGAGAGAATCACTTGTTTTTCCTCTTCACTGAGTTTGCCTTTTTCCACACTGCGTGAAAGATTGCCTGAGATCGTAGCCAGACCACGGTCGACGAATTCCTGGCGAATATCGTTTAAAAAAACACGAAAGCCAGCCTGCGCCGCTACCTGAGCAATTCCGCTCCCCATTTGTCCAGCCCCGATGACCATAATCGTTTGTACGTTCATGTAAAAGGCCTCCCTATTCCACTTTAATCAAGATGGCGTCACCCTGTGCTGCCCCACTGCAGATCGCCGCGATGCCTAAGCCGCCGCCGCGTCTCTTCAGCTCATAGGCGAGGTGCATGATAATGCGTGCTCCACTCGCTCCGATCGGGTGTCCGAGCGCGATCGCTCCCCCGTTTACATTTACCTTCTCGTCGTCCCATCCGACGATTTTGCCGCTCGTCAGCGTCACCGCCGCAAATGCCTCGTTTACCTCAAACAAGTCAATCTGATCGAGGGAGATACCCGTTTTTTCCAGCAGCTTATTGATCGCAAGTCCCGGGGTTGTCGCAATGTACGGTGCCTCTGCCCCTACTTGCGCATGTCCCAGAATCGTTGCGAGAGGCGTGATCCCCAGCTCCGCGGCCTTCACATCTGACATCAGCACCATCGCTGCCGCTCCATCATTGATTCCGGGAGCATTGCCCGCTGTGATCGTTCCGTCTTTTTTATAAACAGGAGGCAGCTTGGCCAAGCCTTCCAGTGTCGTATCCAGGCGTGGTCCTTCGTCTGTTGTGACTTGCAGCGGCTCCCCTTTTCTTTGCGGAATGGAAACGGGTACAATCTCATCATCAAAAAGTCCGGTTGCGACCGCCTTTGCAGCACGTTGTTGACTGCGCAGCGCCCACTCATCCTGGGCCTCGCGGGGGATCCCATATTCTTCGGCCACATTGCTGCCGTGAATCGCCATCGGCACTTGATCAAATGGACAAGTAAGTCCGTCATACATCATCAAATCGCGGACCGTTGCATCTCCCATTCGCATGCCGTAGCGCGCATCCGGTAGCGCATAAGGGACGTTGCTCATGCTTTCCATCCCGCCAGCGACGATGATCTCGCCATCACCTGCACGAATGATCTGATCGCCCATCGTTACTGCACGCATCCCGGAGGCGCATACCTTGTTGATCGTCTCACTCGCTACGTCCCAAGGCACTCCGGCTTTTCGGGCAGCCTGACGGGAAGGCACCTGGCCTGCACCTGCCTGCACAACCATCCCCATGATGACTTCATCTACCTGATCGCCAGACACACCCGCGCGCTCCAAAGCCTCTTTGATCACGACCGCGCCCAAATCCACAGCAGACAAAGCTTTCAATGCCCCTCCAAACTTGCCGAACGGGGTACGTGCTGCCCCCACAATCACTGTCTTCATCGAATGACCCTCCATTCCGCTTCAGAATAGCTTATCAACGAAAATTAAATTGATCGAGCGTTCGCTCATTTTTGTATATCTTCATTTTGCCGTCTTGTTTTCGATTAGTCAATGAATTACGAAAAAAAGAACAGCCTGACTTTTCCTGATCGTCAGGCTGTTGGCTCTTGTGAGACTAAATGGCGTCAGCCAAAATCTCTGCGACGTCACGCGTTTTTACGTGATCTTCCTGTTCTTTGGTTTTAATACCGTCATTCATCATCGTCAGGCAGTATGGGCACGCACTGGCGATAGCGGTCGGATTGACCTCCAAAGCCTGCTCGGTGCGCGTCACGTTGACACGGGAGCCTTCGTGCTCTTCCATCCACATCAAGCCGCCACCCGCTCCACAACACATGCTGTCGCAGCCGCTGCGCTTCATTTCCACTACTTCTACTCCCGGAATGGCTTCCAGAATCACACGCGGTTTGTCGTAGATCTCATTGTAGCGTCCCAAATAGCAGGAGTCATGGTAGGTAATGCGCTCGTTTACTTCCTTCGACGGCTTCAGACGGCCTTCTTTCACCCACTGCGCCAACAGCTCAGAGTGGTGATATACCTCAGCAGTCAGGCCGAATTCTGGATATTCGTTCTTAAACGTATTGTACGCGTGTGGATCACACGTAACGATCTTTTTGACCTCGTAGCCTTCGAACAACGCGATATTTTCCTGAGCGAGCTGTTGGAACAAAAATTCGTTCCCGATCCGGCGTGCGGTATCGCCTGAGTTCTTTTCCTCGTTGCCGAGAATCGCAAACTTGACGCCTGCTTCGTGCATGAGTTTGACAAAGGCTTGGGAGATTTTTTGGCTGCGCAGGTCAAAAGATCCCATGGAACCGACCCAGAACAAATACTCGAACTCTTCTGCTTGTTTTACTGTCGGCACTTCGTATTGACCGTTCAGACCTTCAATCCATTTCACGCGGTCTTTGCGGTTGATTCCCCATGGGTTGCCCTGACGCTCAATGTTGTTCAGTGCACGCTGTGCTTCTTGTGGCATGCTTCCCTCAGTCATAACCAAATAACGGCGCATGTCGATAATTTTGTCCACGTGCTCATTCATTACCGGGCATTGGTCTTCACAGTTACGACAGGTCGTACAAGCCCACAGCTCTTGCTCTGTAATAACATCCCCGATTAGGTTTTTATCGTAGACAGACGCTGATATACCCTCAGCAGTCGCAGCCACCTCAGACGATTGCAGCGCGATCTGATTGGCAGTCGTCTGTGCAAAAGCAAAGTTTGGCATCCATGGTGTGCGGGAAGTAACGGATGCTCCCTTTTCCGTCAGGTGATCACGCATCTTGGTGATCAAATCCATCGGAGAAAGCATTTTCCCTGTACCCGAGGCTGGGCACATATTCGTGCAGCGTCCGCACTCCACACAAGCGTACAGGTCAATCAGTTGCGTTTGTGTAAAATCCTCGATCTTGCCGACACCGAATACTTCTTGCGTCTCATCCTCAAAATTAATGCTTGTGAGCTTGCCTGGCGGGTCCAGCTTTTTAAACCATACATTGACTGGCGCAAACAGCAAGTGAGCGTGCTTGGACTGCGGTACATAAACGGCGAATGCCAAAAGAATGATCAGATGCGCCCACCAAAATACGTAAAAGAGTGCAGCAGCCGCAGCAGAACCAATGCCAATCGAGGAGAAAATAATAGCCAGCAATGACGATATCGGAGCAAAGCCCGAAGGCTCATGACCGAGCCAGATTTGCTCAAATGCGAGAGAGAGAAGAACGGTTGCCATCAGGGAAGAGATAAGAAGAAGAACGATTCCTGATTTGAATCCCCGCTTCAAACGCTTGAGCTTTTCGATATAACGGCGGTAAAAAGCGTAGCCTACTGCGGTTAAAATGAGAAAGAGCGTAATCTCCTGCATGACGCTAAAATACTTGTGAGCGCTGCCAAATGGAAGCTCAAAGCCTTTGGAAAGCCCTTTGATCACAAGCTCGATCGCACCGAACTGCAAAATGATGAAACCGTAAAACATGACGACGTGCATGACGCCGCTTTTTTTATCCTTCAACAGCTTTTTGTGGAAAATGACGTTATCCAAAAGCAGGTTAATACGTACGCCAAAATCATCTTTCACATCCGGCTTTTTCCCCAGCTTGATGAATAAGTACCGACTGTACACGACATGTCCTGCCAGATACAGCCCGTAGGCGAGAACTAGGAAAAAAGCGATCAGATTAATAAGTGCCAGCATGGTTTCTTCTCCCCCTCTATACGAGTTGTCTTTAATCTTTAGTGATATTTTATCAGAATCGGAAAAATAAATGAATGACTATTCAGTCTGAAATATTTATTTTTTGAAAAATGAAATAAAACTGAACGATCGCTCATAATTACTACACAATGATCTTATCACACAAAAAGCGGATCAACCATCCTCTATAAAGAGATGGAAAAATTCTTACAATAAGAAAACCTCTATCGAGGCCTTTTCCAGGATGAGCGACCGCGTTTTCGCGGAAGGTTATTCTTGCTGAATCAGGAAGCAGGTACGAGATGCTTATACTTTCTGATTCAGTAAAAAAAGGAAAACTCCCTCTGGAAATGGGCCGTGCTTTGGTGGAGGAGAGAAAAAAGAAGAAAACGCCCCAAGTTCTTGGGCTACCTGCTGGGGGTCATCCCTGCCCAGCTCCATGAAAAAAGGGAAACCCGCGTCCAAAGCAGCCGGTTCAAGATGGATCTCAGGGGTGGACGCTAAAGGCAGGTTTCTCTTTTTCCATTCCACTTCGGAGGGTATCCCAAAGACTTTCGCTTATTTCTTCTTTTTTCTCTCACCAGCTTGGGTGTTTGGTCCATCTAACAAACACCACGCTCATGTTCTGCTGCGTAGTCGCTTCGAGGAATGAGCTTACAAGATCAAGAAAGCATGGGATAAAACAAAGCTGTCCACAGGAAACAGGAGAAATAAGCGAAGATCTTTGGGATACCTACCGAGGCGGAGTGAAAAAACGAAACACGCTTTTAAGCGTCCACCTCTGAGAGACTCCTTGGAGGCGGCTGCTTTGGACGCGGTTTCGTTTTTTTCACGGAGTCGGGCCGTGAATCTCCTATGCAGGTAGCCCAAGAAGCTGGAGCGTTTTCTCCTGTTTCCTGCCCACCACTATGGTTGGATCAATGTGCCCTTTATCCATCTATCTATCATGAAAACCTCTATCGAGGCCTTTTCCAGGATGAGCGACCGCGTTTTCGCGGAAGGTTATTCTTGCTGAATCAGGAAGCAGGTACGAAATGCTTATACTTTCTGATTCAGTGAAGAAACAGCCACCTAATATCCGGTGGCTGCTTTTGTGCTTCTTATTTTCCAGATGCTTCTTTTGGGGTCGCATCCACTTGTTCTTTTTTGACTTTTTGCTCTAGACGAACATCTGCCAGGGATTTGACCTTAGTCGCCTTGATCCGCTTGTTGCGTGGCAGATCTGTTGGCTCAAGATTGTCTGCTTCGTCCTGCATGAGAGCGGCGATACCGACTGCTTTTCCTTTTGCTGCTTTGCAGTATTCGCAGTTTTCCTCGTCGTGCTCATGGTATTGCTTCGGCTCTGGATAGGAGGTAATGACACCCTCAAAGTTGCGCAGAACCACTTTATCGGACGCTTGCGAAATGATGTAGTTCGGGCTGACCGGAATTTTTCCGCCGCCGTGTGGAGCATCGACAACGAAAGTCGGTACTGCATAACCAGAGGTATGGCCGCGCAGATGCTCCATGATTTCGATCCCTTTGCTGACAGGCGCGCGGAAGTGGCCAATCCCTTCAGACAGGTCGCACTGATAAATATAGTATGGACGGACACGAATTTTAACCAGGTCCTGAACCAGCTTTTTCATCGTATTGGCGCAGTCATTGATACCAGCCAGGATAACAGCCTGGTTTCCGAGCGGTACACCAGCATTCGCCAGCATTTCGCAAGCCAGCTTCGCTTCTGGTGTAATTTCTTTCGGATGGTTGAAGTGTGTATTCAGCCACACAGGATGATATTTTTTCAAGATGTTGCACAGGTTTTCTGTAATGCGCTGCGGGAATACGACTGGTGCACGTGTACCGATACGGATAATTTCTACGTGCGGGATATCGCGCAGACTGCTGATGATATATTCCAGAACACGGTCATTAATCAACAGACCGTCGCCACCGGAGAGCAATACGTCACGCACTTCTGGTGAATTGCGGATGTAATCGATACAGGCATCCAGCTGCTTCTTAGGCACACCCATGCCGATCTGACCAGAAAAGCGGCGGCGCGTGCAATAGCGGCAATACATCGAGCATTGGTTGGTAACTAGGAAAAGAACACGGTCTGGATAACGATGAGTAAGTCCAGGTACTGGTGAATCGGTATCCTCATGCAGTGGGTCTTCCATGTCGTATTTGGTACGAACCATTTCAGAGGACAATGGCACAGACTGCATGCGAACCGGATCAGTAGGATCATCTGGATCCATCAAATTGGCATAGTACGGCGTAATATTCAGGGGAATGGTCTGCGTGGAGATACGCACGCCCTCTTCCTCTTCTGGTGTCAGGTTAATTACCTGCTTCAGATCATCTACCGTTTTAATGGTGTGGGTAAGCTGCCACATCCAATCATTCCATTGTTCGTCCGTTACATCCTTCCAAAGATCAATTGTACGCCAGTCACGTTTTGTCGCTACCGTCATCTGCACTCACATCTCCTCTCAAAATAGTGAAGCTCATGCGTTTCACTCGCCAATAAAGAGATGCAAGGGTCGTGCCAACCAAATCGAAACATTTAGAAAATAAGGAATAGAGCGTTTTGTAAGCGTCTTAACCATTTGATCGCGTTTTGTTCCTGCCGAATTTTCGGCATTCAACAGGGAGGGATCGTCCGTTGCGAGAGCTTATACTGCAGCGTCTGCCTGGGGATTCCCAAAAGCTTTGCTGCGCGCAGCACATTTCCATCGGTTGTTTTCATGGCCTCCCCAATCATTTTCTCTTCCAGTTCTCGCAGCATATCGGGCAAGGTTCGCCCCTCTTGCGCCTGCAGCATTACCGCTAGACCAGCCGAATTTTGATCCACAGAGACCTCTGCCAGATTACGCTCCAACAGATGAGGGGGTAAATGCTCCAAATCAATTGTATCTGCCTCTACCATGTTCATGGCCGCTTCCACCACATGCTCCAGCTCTCGTACATTGCCTGGCCAGTCATAGTTGGCAAACAAGCGCGCCACCTCGGCACTAATCCCGCGAACATTCATCCCGAATTGCCGGTTAAACTTTTCCAGAAAATGCTCTACCAAAAGATCAACATCCTCCTTACGCTGACGCAGCGGCGGCAACTCAAAGGAAACAACATTGATCCGATAATACAAGTCGGTGCGCATCAGACCACGCTGAACGAGTGATTGAGGCACTTCATTGACTGCAGCGATGACCCTCACGTCTACTCTCGTCGACTGACTGCCGCCGATGCGCCTGATTTGTCCGTCCTGCAAAACGCGTAGCAGCTTCGCCTGCAAATCAAGAGGCATACTATTTAGCTCATCTAAAAACAAAGTGCCACCATCCGCAAGTTCAAACAAGCCCGGGCGATCATCTGCACCGGTGAAGCTGCCTTTTGTTGTTCCGAAAAGCAGGCTTTCCAATAGAGAGGCAGGGAGAGCGGCACAGTTTTGTGCGATAAACGGCATCGTGCTGCGTGCAGAAGCCTGGTGAATCGATTGAACGAATAGCTCCTTTCCCGTCCCGGTCTCTCCATAAATCAGAACGGGTGAGGTCGTGCGGGCTGCTCGACGTGCCCGCTCTTTTACAAGCTTCATTTTTTCACTATTCGTTAAAATATCTTCAAAATGAAACGATACATCATCAACTGCACGCTTCGTCCGCTTCGGCTTGCTGATCTTCGCCTGCAAATCTACCAATCGCTCCGACAGCGCTTTTAGCTTTCCAATGTCTTTGGCTACCTCAACGGCACCAACCAGTCTTTTTCCAACTCGCACTGGCAGCGTCGTATTGATCGTCTCGACGCGCATTCCCTTCCAGTTCTTGTACGTCTGTGTCTGGTTGTAAATGGACTCCCCGCTGTCAATGACACGGAGCAGGGTACTCGATTGCCGGTCTAAAGAAGGAAAAACCTCCAAGAGAGGCCTTCCCAATACCTCGTCTGATGTTACTCCATCGAGCTTTGCTGCCACATGATTATAAAAAATGGTGATCCCATCGGCATCTACGACATGAATTCCCTCGTCAATAGCTCCCAGTATGGCCTGTAACATTTCTACCGTATCTGACAACGGCATCCTGACTTTCACTCCCCTCTCCGATGCTGCCAAAAAACCATCACCGTGCCGAATATTCGGCAAAATCAGCTTTGTTCGCTACACTTCCTCTATCGATAACGCCCGACTTGAATCGTAAGCATAATCGTAAACAGTAAATGCCCCGATACCCAAATAAGAAAAGCAAGCCAGGACATGGCCGTATTACTCAGCAGACTAAACGGCAAGAAGGCCACAGCAAAACCGAGCATCCAAAGTGAGAGATACTTGAACGAACTCGTGCCCGGCTCCCGCGGATAAAAATGCATCAGGAAAAACGCAAGGATGACACTGATTACGAGATGAATCAATAATTCTACAATGGATGGCAGATTTTCCATGCCAGGTACATAACTGACGTCAATCAACACCGGAAACGTGTTGGTGTCAAACAATCCATCTCCAAGCGCCAAAAACGCTGCCAAGCCCAGACCCGCGATAAGTCCGTTTACGAGTACAAACATCATACTTCTTCCCCCTTCCACATCCAGCCGCGAGTACTCCTATTGTAAGTGTAAAAAACCGCCCTTGCCAAGGGCGGCTTATTTTCCTAGCTCTATGGACAGCTCATGCTCACCTGCATATTGTTCGTTCATCCATAACTGGTAGGCAATTTCCACCGCCACCGGATTCTCTTCCTCATAGCGGATTCGCAGCTTGTTCGTATATGTCTCCATTGCAAACGGGCCATAGGGACTTTGGTATGAGGATTGGGTACTCATCCCTTTTTCAAATTGCTGTCTGGTAGAAACGCCGCCTTGGCGAATCAGTGTAATCGCTTGATTGGTCAGCTTGAGTGTCGTGCTGACCTCGCCTACCCCTTCCATCTGCTCCTTGTAGGTCACATACCAGGCGGTTGCCTTTTGCACGCATTTCCCCTCATAGCTATGGGTTGTCTCATCCCATTCACCCTCGACACGATGTCTCGCGGTCAATTTGATTTGCACATCTTGCATAACCATCTCCACACTCCACTTTTTTCTCTACTGCCGATCCCAGCTTTTTATCCGTTCATTGTACGATCAACGCTCGTCGGTTGCAACCGCCGCCTGCGCTTCTGCGTCAGCCAGCAAATACCGCATCGTGGCAGCTACACCCAATGCAGCGAGCAAAAGTAACCCCGAAAGCACGAGATAGCCCGTGCCCGCACCCGTGTAGTCGATCATGAGTGTAAACAATCCGATCAGTACGAGTCGCATCATCATCCCGATTGAGTTGAAAAAGCTCATGACACGCCCCATAAATTGCTTGGGCACGACCATCATATAAAGCGATTGGCGAATCAGCCGGACCGACGCATTACACCAGCCATAGACCATATAAGCGGCAATCATCGCCCAGCCATATGGGAGGGCAACCATAGCAACAATCACGATCGCAAACAATAAGGTGTTTCCCAGCATGGCTGGCATTTGCCCCATTTTTCGTACTACCAGAGAAACCAAGATCCCAGCGCCCACTGCTCCGAGCGCATACGCCATTTCCCCGAGAGAAAAGGTCGATACATCTGCCTGGAGCGTCTGACTGACGTATACCGGCTTCAGCAGGTTACTGGCCATAACGGCAATGAATGGCATCAAAGCCGAAATCCCAAAAACGAGGAAGCCTTTCTTTTCCTGGATATACCGCCAGCTTTGCACGAGCTGTCCCACCCAGGATACGCCCTGATTCAGCTTAGCTTCACGCTCAAGGGTAAATGTGTACTTCATAGTGGACAACAGACAAAATGCAAACAAATATGTAAGGGCATTAAACAAAATGACCACATGCAATCCGTATGAGCTGAGCAAGATCCCTGACACCCCGCCGGCTAAAACGGTAGCTGTCTGACCTTCAATTTCCAAAAGACTGTTGATATCATTGTAATGCTTTGGCTGAAAGGTCTCCTGAACCAGCGCCGATTGGGCCGGATAGTGAATCTGGTACATAAATGTTGTCACGAGGTAAATGACAATCAGCATCCACTCCGCGTAATCACCAAAAAAGCCCCAAATCGCAAGTGAGCAAAGCACACTAAAACCGATCAGGTTTTCCACGAGCAGCATTTTTTTTCGGGAATAACGGTCAATCAGCGTCCCGATATAAGGCCCAATAAAAAACATCAGAACAGCTGAAGTAAACATCGTTGAGCCGAGCAGCTGCGCAGAACCTGTTGTTTCTACCAGATACCAAGCGATCCCGATCATCGTCATGCCTTGACCAAAACCGGAGAAGAGATTGGAGAAAAACAATTTTCGAAATTCGGCGTGAGCAAAAACCTCTCTCATGGAAAACAACTCCCCTGGAATCCTTAGAAAACATTAGAAACATTCTTTCAAAATTGTAGCTTAATAATAATACTTTGTAAATTAAAATGTTTACTAAAAGACGGAGGGCAGCTTCTCTGCGCTCGGCGTAAGAACAAAAAGCCCCCGGTTCTCTTACAAAACCGGAGGCTGTAGCGCGTTGCTGATTATTTTACAAAGCTGAGAAGCAGTTCACGAACGATTTTGGATGCGACGATCTGTGTCATCTCACTATGATCATATACTGGCGCTACTTCCACCAAGTCACAGCCAATAACGTTTGCACCGTTGTTTGCCATGAAGTGAATGGTATCCAAGAGCTCACGGGAGGTGATGCCGCCGGCTTCTGTTGTGCCTGTTCCAGGTGCATGGGCAGGGTCCAGTACGTCGATGTCGATGGACAGATAGATCGGGCGATTACCAATTGTCGGCAATACCTGCTTCACTGGCTCAAACACATCGTATTTATACAGGTGCATGTTTTCTTTTGCCCACTCGAACTCTTCTCTCATTCCGCTGCGAATGCCGAATGAATAGACGTTTTTGCCGCCAATCAGGTTGCACACCTTTTTAATGGGCGTGGAGTGGGAATATTGGTATCCCTCATAGTTGTCACGCAGGTCAGTATGCGCGTCAAAGTGGAATACGACCATGTCCTTGTATTTCTCATAAACCGCTTGGAATACAGGCCAGGAAACCAGATGCTCGCCGCCCAGTCCCAGTGGAAACTTGCCGTCTTCCAGAACTTTTGCTACGAAGGTACGAATGGCTTCCAAGCTGCCTTCCACATTTCCAAAAGGAAGCGGAATATCGCCAGCGTCAAAGTACTTGATGTCTTCCAGCAGCCTGTCCAAATAAGGGCTGTACTCTTCCAGACCAATGGATACTTCACGGATACGAGTAGGGCCAAAACGCGAACCCGGACGGAAGCTTACCGTCCAGTCCATCGGCATACCATAAATGACAGCTTGGCTCTCTTCGTAGTTTCCGTGACTACGGATGAAGACATTACCGGAATATGCTTCGTCAAAACGCATGTTGGTTTCGTCCTCTCCCAATTAGTCGCGAGTCAGCTCAGCCACAAAGTTTGGCAGTTTAAAAGCTGCGTGGTGAACTTCCGCATTGTAGTATTTTGTGTTCAGATCTTTGATTTTCATTGTATCTACTTCCAACGGATCATGCTGCTTGGAAGCAATGGTGAAGCTCCACAGTCCGGATGGGTAAGTAGGGATGCTGCAAGTATAGAGACGGGTAACCGGGAAAATTGATTTCAAGTCTTTGAATACGCGCTTGATCAGCTCGCGGTTGAACCACGGAGATTCTGTTTGTGCTACCATGATCCCATCTGGTTTCAATGCATCATGAATTCCTTGATAGAATCCTTTTTCAAACAGACCCACTGCAGGTCCTACTGGCTCAGTGGAGTCAACCATGATCACGTCATACTCGCCTTTGTGGTCATGGATATGCTTGATACCATCAATCACTTGTACATCTACACGCGGGTTGCCAGTCAGAGCACTCGCAATGTCCGGGAAGTATTTTTTGCATGATTCAATTACGCCACCGTCGATTTCAGCCAAAACAGCCTTTTCCACAGATGCATGCTTCACGATTTCACGAATGGCACCGCCATCGCCGCCGCCAACCACGAGAACCTTTTTCGGATTCGGGTGTGTATTGAGGGCTACGTGAGAAATCATCTCATGGTAAACAAACTCGTCGACATCGGTGGTCATAACCATGCCATCGAGTACTAACATGCGACCAAACTGCTTGGTAGTAATGACGTCGATTTGTTGAAACTCGGACTTTTCACTGTATAGGGTATCCGTAATTTTTGTTGTAATGCCGTGATTTTCCGTTTGTTTCTCGGTGTACCACAATTCCATATTCATGGTTATGTAACCTCCTTCAAGTAACCGCATGAAAATACCATATAACAAGAAAATTATAGTGGCTGTCCACTAAAATGCAAGGTTTTTTTCTGGGGCAAGGCAAGTTTATCCAGCTTACAAGTAACCCATACTAGAAATAACCTGTGTCTTAGTATGTCCCGATTTGTTGATTCAATCGGAAGAAAGGAGGGTAGGACAATGGAAGTGATTCGTGAGGCTTCTATACTTCGTTATCTGCGCTGGGCCAAGAAATTTGTAAAATTGTTCATACTCAGCCTATTATGCTTATCATTCGCTATTTTGTTGTTGATTTTGTACTTGCGTTCGCAGCCGCTCCCAGAAACGTTTGTCAAACAGACTACAACGATCTACGCCTCCACTGGAGACGTACTGGACACCATGCATCGTGGTGAAAATCGAATTTTAGTGCCCATTCAAGAGATTTCCCCTTCCCTTATCGATGCAACGATTGCTATCGAGGATCGTTCGTTTCGCGAACATTACGGCTTTGACTGGAAGCGTTTAGCCATGGCAGCCTACGTCGATGTCATCAACATGGACATGCGTCAAGGGGCCAGTACCATTACCCAACAGTTGGCTCGCAATCTATATCTTAGCCTAGACAAAACGTGGGAACGAAAAATCAAGGAAGCGTTATTATCCATCCAGTTGGAGCTTAATTATAGTAAAGATGAAATTCTTGAAATGTATATGAACCAGATTTACTACGGCCATTCCGCATACGGCGCCCAAGCAGCCGCTCAAACTTATTTTGGCAAGAACGCCAAAGACTTGAGCATCGCTGAAAGTGCTCTCTTGGCCGGAATTCCAAAAGGACCGTCGTACTATTCACCCTTCAATGATTTTGAAAGGGCGAAGTCACGGCAAAAGTTGATTCTGGATGCTATGGAGCGGGATGGCATGATTTCGTCCAAGCAGGCAGATCAGGCTTATGCCGAACCGATCAAGCTCAAAGAGAGTACGGCCGAGGATTTGACCGAACAAGCACCGTACTTCCGCGATTACATTGCCAACCTCGTGAAAAATAAGTACGGGATTGATGAAGAGCTGTTTATACACGGGGGCTTGAAAATCCATACCACACTGGATCCTGTGATGCAAAAGAAAGCGGAGAATATCGTCGCTTCTGTCTTGCCCAAGGATTCGCCGAATTTGCAAGCCGCATTAATCGCAATGGACCCTGCTACCGGTTACATCAAAGCCATGGTGGGCGGACGAGATTACAAGACGAGTCAGTATAACCGCGTGCTAGGGAAACGGCAGCCTGGTTCGTCCTTCAAACCGATTATGTATTTAGCCGCCTTGCAGAACGGGTATACACCGCTTACCTTGATGAAAAGTGAGCCGACTGTTTTTACCTACGACAACAACAAGCAATACATCCCCAGCAACTTCGGCGGACGTTATGCCAATGCCATGATCAATATGCGTGAGGCAATCAAGACCTCCGACAATATCTATGCGGTCAAAACCATTGATTTCCTGGGACCACAAAAAGTAGTAGATGAAGCAAAAAGTCTAGGGATTACCAGCAATCTGCAAGCCGTTCCCTCGCTAGCTTTGGGAACCTCCCCTGTCTCTCCATTGGAGCTGAATGCAGCCTATGCCACTATCGTAAACAAGGGAGAAGCTGTCAAGCCGATTGCCATTACTTCTATCGAGGACAATCAGGGAAATATCCTGGTTGAGGAAAAACCGGAAAAGACCCGTGTAGCTGATCCTGTTGCCTCCGCACTGTTGGTAAATTTGATGCAAAGCGTCTTTGAACGAGGTGGCACTGGTTTTCGGGTCGCGAATGAATTAAATCGACCTGTCGCCGGAAAGACAGGGTCTACCGACTATGATGCTTGGCTAAGTGGCTTTACGCCACAGTTGGTTTCTACCGTATGGGTAGGATACGACAAAAATCAAAAAGTGGACGACGTAAAAGAAGGCTATCTTTCCAAAAGAATCTGGGCACAATTTATGGAAAGCGCTTTGAAGGGACAGCCTCCTGCCCTTTTTGACATGCCAGCCGGTGTCATCTCTGTGTATATTGATCCTGAATCAGGCAAGCTTGCTACCGAGCATTGCCCGGCCCCCCAATTGTTCTACTTTGCCAGCGGAACGGAGCCACAAGAATATTGTACGGATCACTTGCCTGACAACGAAACACCTACACCTCTAAAGCCACCTGATTCATCGACCTTCTGGCAGAGAATGGGCAGCTGGTGGAATTCAAACGAATAGCAAAAAAAACAGGGACGTGTGCAGCAGACACGTCCCTGTTTAAACGAATAGGATTTTTTTATTGTAGCGACTGATTTTCTCCGCCGCCAATAACATGATCGCCGTCAGCAAAGACGTGGTCGTTGACGATACTGATCAGGCCCGCTTTGTTAAGCTCATCCAACACTTCAAACAAGCTTTCCCGTTTTCCGGCAGGGAGCTTGCGAATAAAGTTGTTAATTTCTACAGGATTCACGTGCGAGCGGAAATGGACGCCGCCGTACTTTACAAAATGATCATTGTCTACTTCCTGTGCACGGGGATCTTCGTTCAATGGGTACCGCCCCTTCCGTCAAACAGTTTGGCTCAAGCCCCATTAGTTTTTACGTGAAGCTAGGAAAGCATAACCTGAAAAAATAGCCTAAAATACGTGTGGCAGGCAAGCAAGACAAACGCAAACAGGGAAAGAGTGACGGCTCTTTCCCTGTTTGTTGACCCAGTGTACATGTACACAGATATGAAAACAAGTTTACCTGACTTCAATACTGGTAACAATTGATTTCACCATTTGTTCACATACCGTTCACGATTTCCAAGTTTAGGCTAAACTTTGCTTTAATTCCTCAGTAGAATTTTCAAACATAGTTGCGTTGTTTTCGATCAAAAGCTTTTTCAAAGCTGCTTTTTCCTTTTCGCCGAGATCAGACAGCATAATGCGACGTTTCATGGAGTAATCCATGCGATTTACGTGGTCCGCCAAAACTTTGTAGCCTCGACGCGCTTCGCGATCGACCTCCATGTAGCAAGCAGTTGCCCCAGCATAATAAGGGCCCGCTTCATTGCGGTCAACCGTAACCCAAACCAGCCAGTACGGCTTGCCATTTGGCACTTCTTCCTTGTTCATCGTCCATTTGATGCCTTTTTCTACTGCACTTTTGGCATGCAGGGCACCCATATCAATATAAGCTTCGTCACCGTCGATAATGACCGAGGAGACAGCATTCAGGTCCAGAACGCCTTGACCAAAGCCACCGTGAACATCTGTCTTGCCACTCATAATCGTAAAGCCGCCTTTTTTATTATCAAAAATATCCATGCTATACACCCTCCAGACAATCGTTCTCCTTTCTATATTCTACTCGCAAACCAACAGCGACGCAATTTTCCTATGTGCCCAGTTATTTGTCGGCAGGCTGCTGGTCCCTTTTCTTTCGATAACGTTTCCACATTTTATCGAAAATCCATAGAATCAAGGTCAATAAGAGGGCAGTATGAACAGCCATCGCCGCTTTAATAATGAGTAAAGCTCCCAGCATCGTATTGGATGGAACGACAATCATATAGTACAAAAAGCTTATTAGGAAAGTGACGCCCAATGTGATCCAAAAACGGAACCCCAGGATTGCACGCAAGTATCCCCCAACAAGCAAACCGATAAGTGGTCCGCCAAGCTCTATCGAATACACAAAGGGACCCAGAAACAACCAGACAAACAAGTTATCCATGTGTATGTTCCTTTCCTAGTCAATTGACACTCCCACCCCTAAAG
>NZ_JBITPN010000008.1:0-11594 GCF_050467985.1 Brevibacillus sp. NRS-1366
ACTTTCTGGACAGCCCCTTTTTGTTTGGTTTAATGAAAAATAAAAGGAATGTGCCATCACTGAAATGCGAAAATTTCCGTTTAACATATTCATTGTTATATGAGCAAACTATAGGAGAAAGGAGCAGGGATGATAAAAATCCTGTTCCTTTTTGCAGTGAGCAATTAGAGTATCAGAGGATTTAGTCAATTGATAACAAATCCATCGTAGTAAGGGAGGGTGGGAGAGTCAGGTTCTGACAACCAAACGATGGAGCATATAGGTTAATTGTGATTAACGGGTCAAGGAATTTGTAGAAGAAGAATGATGGACAATATAAACGAGAATAAATATTTCATAATTCAATTTTGATAAAAGCTCGGACAATAAACCATTACTTTTAACACTATCAATAATCAGTTCATAAAAATGATATTTTATGAACTGAAGCTTTTTTATGCGAAAACAAGAAAGAGAGGCTCACGTTACCTCGTTTTTATAGATGGATAAAGTTAATCATTGCCTCCGTGTTTTAGAATAGATGCTGGAATACTAGAAATTATTTCGTTTGTATTATAAACAACAATTTACATGTTATTGATAATAATAATTCTGTGCTTACACGTCACATATCATCAGTTTTACACAACTGGACATAGACGCTTAAATCTTGTAATCCGTATTTTATTCGGACATTTATATACAGCTGTACAATTAGCAGCTTAGCTCAGTCATTCGTATTCATAGGTTCATTAATTCGTGCAATCCATATCCAGTTCATTTCTTTTCTTTTTATCAGTTTACATAATATATATTCTGGAATGGGAAAACGAGAGTTATAGAGTCGGTCCGATAATTATTGGTGAGTCCGGGGGAGTTATGGGTCGCGTCCTTGGTACTTATGTTTAACAACATCTTGTTGTCCTAAACAATAAGGAGCATGCTATTTTAAGTTTGATACAAGACAATTTGGATAAAACTAAAGTGATAAGATACAAATCACTGTAGGTGAGAAAAATGTCTCAGTTTTTAACAAGAAAGATATCAAATAAGTATCTTGGAGTATCTAGAGTAATCAAAGCCCGGAATAGCTTTGAACTAAATAGTAAGGTTGCGAAGCAACTTCAGCAATGGAAAGAACGGGAGAAGAAAGAACGTCAAAAAGCACTTGTGTCTGATTTAAAGGCTCTCGCTGAAATTAACACTAGAGAAGCACAAGACAATATTGAAGCCTTCCGATCAATTCTAAGAAGGGGATTACAAACTAAACAGATAATCCATTGGGAGTCTTTATATGATCAGACTGTGTTTAAGGAACCACCAACATTAGAGGCGTTCTTCATAAAATACAATGTTCCCAGGGAAGAAAAATTAATTGAGTTCTTTTTACCTTTTATTAAGCGAAATCGTTTGGAGCTCATTGAAAAGGCAAATTCTGATTTCAAATTAGAAGTGCAGAAGTATTTGAAAGATAGGGAGTCATTTTACCAAGAACAAAAAGAGCATAATGATAGAATAAATACATTTAAGTCAAATTTTGAGTCTGGAATGCCAGAGGCAGTCGTTGAGTACATCGAAATGATCTTGGAACAATCAACATATCCAGAGTATATAACCAAGACATTTCTTGTCCAATTCGAAGAGAGTTCGGATGTTCTTGTTGTTGACTATGATTTACCTACTCCAAATCAAATACCAAAAACCACGGAATTCAAGTTTGTTTCCACAAGAAAAACAATCGAGCCAAAAGAAATGAAGCAAAAAGACTTTCAAGTCTATTACGAAGACATCACTCTTCAGATAGCCTTTCGCACTATCCATGAAGTATTTGACTCCACATATAACAACAAAATAAAGCATGTTGTTTTTAATGGGTGGGTAGATGGAATTGATAGCTCGACTGGAACAGACTTTCGATCTTGTATCGTCAGTCTGCAAATGACAAATGCGCAATATCGAGGTTTAAATCTTGAACGTATTAACCCAAGAGACTGTTTTAGAAAACTTAAAGGTGTTCATGCTGGTATATTAACTGAGCTTGTACCAATTAAGCCTGTTTTACAATTAAATAAAG
The DNA here is from genome assembly GCF_050467985.1 of Brevibacillus sp. NRS-1366. Classification (NCBI taxonomy): domain Bacteria; kingdom Bacillati; phylum Bacillota; class Bacilli; order Caryophanales; family Paenibacillaceae; genus Brevibacillus; species Brevibacillus sp. NRS-1366. The sequence continues at coordinate 2,054 of NZ_JBITPN010000008.1, forward strand.
ATGATAGTCGGTTTGTGGAAACTAGAGATGTATTGGCAGAACTTCATTCCATCCCTAACCTTGCAGCCATGGAATGGGAAGACTTTGAACACCTAATAAGTGAATTGTTTAATGAAATGTTTAGTGAACGTGGAGGGGAAGTAGTTGTTACTCGTAAAATTAGAGATTTAGGTGTTGATGCAGTCGTATTTGATGAAGACCCTTTATTAGGTGGCAAATACATAATTCAGGCTAAACGGTACAATAACATCGTTCCACCATCAGCAGTACGTGAATTGTACGGTACTATGAGCCATGAAAATGCAAGTAAAGGTTTTCTAGTTACAACAGGATGGTTCGGCCCTGAGTCATATGAATGGGCAAAAGATAAGCCTATTAAATTAATTGATGGAAATGAATTAATAGGAATGCTAAGTAAGTTAGGGCAAACGGCCAGGATAGACTATACAAAAAAACGAAAACGCTAATTCTGTACAGAATCGGGGTTCTTTCTCTTGGTAACGCTTAGATTATAGACTACAAAGACTTCACATAAATACAGATCCGATAAATTCTCGGGTCTGTTATTTTTTACTTCTCTCATAGAGGCGTATGTGCTAGTCTTTTAATGTAATTTATTGTTAGAATTTGTCATAACTAACTCGTTTCTTAGGTTCAATTTAAATTAAAAGTAGGAGGAATAATATGAAATTCGTAGAGATGCACATTAAGCATTTCAGAAACTTTAGCGAAGTTAGAATAGAATTAGACAATAAAAATGTAATATTTGGTATGAACGATGTGGGGAAAACAAATCTCTTATACGCAATTAACTAGATAGGGAAATTAGAAAACACAAATTTACCAAGTCGGATTACCACAAAAATGATACCAGTATAAAAATAGAGATAACATTGACACTCGATTTATCGGATTTTGACGAAAGTGAAGATACGAAAAAACTTGTCGCACAGGCAAAAGGAGCACGAACTTCTGAAAATGCGGATACGTTTTATATTAAATTAGAGTCTGAATTCGATGAGAAGGAATTATTTGGGGAACCCATCTTAAAGTGGGGAGCAGACCTTAACAACCTTATGGATATTCCAACAAGAGGTACATCATATGCTCTTGATAATATCTTCAAAGTTGTATATGTAAACCCTTTGATAGATCTAGAGGTACTGTTCAGTAAACATAAAAATATTATTTTTGACGAATCAAATAATGATGAGAATGATGTCGTGATTATTAACGAAATAAAACATCCGATAAAACAGAGCTTTCTGGAGGTATTTTGAAAGCATCGAGATGACGAACTTCAGCGTTATCTTTCAGACGAGAAGCAAAAAAGATGCCTTTGTCCGTATATTCATCAAACTTTCCGTAATCCACGTAACCTCGATCGAAGACGTACATGGCTCCCATCTCGTCAATCAACGATTCCATTTGTGTACGGTCGTTGGACTTGGCACCCGTAAGGGTGATCTTTTCAGGGTACACATCCTCCTGGCTGGCAAAGACGAGACGAAGGTGAATCTTGATTCCAGCCTTGGTTTTTCGGAAGGTTGCCCATTTGTACTTCTGCAAACACAGCCCAATGGTAGTTGAATCGATGATTTTGATGTCTTTTCGAAGAGAGTAGGTGTTGCCCGAAGCATTCTGAATCTGCTGTACTAGATCGACAAAAATTTCTTCAAGCAAAGCAGGCTCTACTTGATTATTTTTCGGCTAAGCTGTGCGGGGCTGATCGATGAAAGTCCTAATTCTCGCTGAATTTCCTTTGATAGAACATCATCTGCAATGGCTCGAAGTCCTTCTCGTTGCTGAAGTTGTGCATGTAAAAACAAAAGGAGATACGCTTTGGTCGTCAGTTTTTTCACGTACTTGTCTTGGACGGTTTCGTCGATACGTTGCTGAAATGTCACAATATTGATGGGTGCAACCCATTTACCAAATGATGAAAATAGGGTATTCTTGTCCATGGCTGTATCCTTTGCGTTGGTTTTGGACAGGAACTACCTGACCTTACCAGTGTAAAGGATTTTTTTTGTCCTACGGACACACATGGAAAAAGTCGGAATTATCAAATTATATTAATGCAACGCTAGTGTCCCCCGCCATCTCATGAATTTCAACATCATTGCTGTCAAATTTCAGGAGAGCAGTGCGATCCAGAAAAGCTCGATCCACTAAATTTTCGATATATACGATAACTACATTGATCAGACCATCCGAAGAATGAATATGTCGGATGGTTAGATCATCCACTTCACGGAAGTATTCATTTTGTAAAATATGCTGATTTTCTTCAACATCTTTTGAGACCATAATATTGTCGACCTGGAATTCACTTGCGTAGGATTCTTCTTCCTTATTTTGTATAAACCTTTTGGAAAACAATCACAAAAACCCCCTTAGCACAAGTCATTTTCTCGTCGGCAATAAAGCAAATTCTGTAAGGTGAAGTATTACCAATCAATTGGTATTTTATGTGAGTTAGATGTATATTTAGTTGTTATCCCTAAAGGTGTCATGGCCAGATTTGCCGTCAACCTAAAGAGAATATTGAAAATGATGAGCTAGGAAACGGTCCGCACGGACCTGCAATGACAACAAAAAGACGACCCGCAACTCCAATAACTGGAAAAGGGTCGTCTATTCGTTTCCTTTAATGACTCCACCTAAACTAGAAGTTCTTCAGTGGCCTCGTTTTTGGCGGGGCCGTTTAAAGGCTTGAATGCTATGAACATGCCAGTGCGGAGTTGCCTGGACACCCGGGTCAACCTGCAGCAGTATAGAAAAATGACCGAAAACGAGGTCGCAAAAAAGCAGCTTGACGAAAAATTCAGATATTTTAATTTTTGTGTTATGATTACCGAAGGTAGTGAATTTTATGTTGACGGTACGGATCAGAATTTGGTTACGTCAACAGGTTCGATCCCTTGTTCGTTGCAAAACGCAAGGTAGCGCTCTTGCATCGTTTTCCACGTTTCAATAAAGATCATGTTTCCTTGATCATCGCGGAATTCAATTACGCCGTTAATGATAATAAAGATGACGATATCATCGTCGCCCGGCTCAGCGACAAAAGTATGGACCGAGTTTGCCGGTTCATAGATGACCGATCCGGGGCCGGCTACCCAGTCATGCTCTGTATAGCGCCAGTGTCCCTGAAGATTGTAAGCGATTACAGTTCCGTGATGACAGTGGATTCCCAGAGAGGAACCAGGTTTGGCCCGGAACATGACAATGAACTCGCCTGATACCGGGTTTGCTTTCACCAGTTGCATGTGAACTCCTTCGGCATACGGAAACCAGGGTAAGCTGTTGGTATCCACATGATTCGCGTCTAACGTTTGTCCTGAATGTACACTCATCGTGATTACACCCTTTCTTTATTGAATGATTAGGCATTTGTCTTGAACGCCATAGGAGCATCGTATCAGCAACACCTAACGGATTTCTTACAAGGACACAAAAAGTTCTTACAAAGTAAGTGAATAAGGGGGGAAGTGATGATGAAGATTATTGAGTCGAAACTGAGCATTCCTGATTTCTCGCCATATCTTGTCAGAGACAGGTTGTTCTCCTTTCTTGAGAAGAATCTTGACCGCTCCCTGGTCTGTCTGACAGGAGACGCCGGGTATGGGAAGACCACACTTCTCTCGAGTTTTATCAAAATAAAAGAGATTCCAACGGTTTGGTATCAAGTTGGGCACGCAGATCGTTATCCGCACGTCTTTCTCTCCTATTTAAAAGCAGGGGTAAGCAGGATCATGCAGCACGAAGTCGAGGCGGTGTACGTTCAGCCTGAGTGCATCGAGGAAGAGCTGCAGCAGCTTCTGAATTTGCTTTCGACCTGGCCGACGCGCTTGCTGATTGTCTTGGATGACTATCAATGGGTAGATCAGAGCAAGCAGATTCAAGAGATGGTGGCCAAGCTGGCGCTCCATTCGGCGAAAACGATCACCTTCGTGATTACCAGCCGGGTTCGTCCTGCGTTGCCGCTCGTGAAGCTGAGATTGCAACAAAATCTGGTAGAGCTGAAGACGCGTGATTTAGCCTTTAGCAAAGAGGAAACCAATCAGTTCTTCAATCAGCTGCATCATCTTCATTTGCAGGAGCATGAAATTGAGTTTGTCGTCAGTCGTACAGAAGGTTGGATTGCCAGCTTGCAGCTGATTTACGATCTAATCAAGGAGATGAGTAATGCGCAGCGACATCGATTCTGGTCCGATTTCAAGGGAATTCCGGATCTTTATGATTATTTGGGCAGCGAAGTGCTTGCCTCACAACCAGACGACATTCAACAGTTTCTTTGCAAGACCAGCTTGCTCGCTGAATTGCAGGAAAACATCGTTAATCAATATTTGGATATCGATGATACGAAAAGCGTGCTGGACCATCTGCTTGCCCACCATTTGTTTATTTACCGGACGGAAGAAGGAGCCTACAAATACCATCAGTTGTTACGAATGTTTTTGTATGAAAGGTTGATCAAGAAGTCTGACCAGCAACAGATCAATGCCTACCACCAAAAGCTTGCCCATATTTATGAAGGGAACTACCAGTTTTTTAACGCTTTTGCCCATTATATTGCAGGAAAAAATTACATGAGCGCCGCGAATGTGATGCGACAGATGACGGAGCGATATCATCCCGACCAGTTTATGATCCTATTGGACGGATGGCTGGAGACGATTTCGCCTGATCTTTCCCTTGTTAGCACGAACTCGTTTCTGCTCCGCTGTCTGCCTATATCTATACTCGATGAAATTGTCGTCTTTTTGGAGAAGAGAATCACTGCCTTGAAGCAAAAACAAAATCCGCTGACCATCGCTCATTATCAGCATCGGCTTGCCACAATCCAGTTTTTTCGGGGTGACCTTGCCCTATCAGAGAACCTATACCTGGAGTCGTTGGACGCGTCTCTGGCGACGAACGATTACGGCTTGATTGCGATCAATTTAAGCATGCTCGGTCAAGTGTATCTCTTCCTGAAAGATTTTGAGACGGCATTTCACTTTATCAAACGCTCGTTATCTTATTCAGAACCGTATGGCATCTCATTTTCTCAAATGCATTCGCTCTGGGTTCTGTCCGAAATCTATTTGGCTCAAAATGATCTAGACAAGGCTGAGCCAATCATTCGACAAACGATTGCCGTTTCCAGGCAATGTGATGAAGCATCCATAGTATTTCCTTACTGCTCGATGGTGAAACTGTTGCGGCTGCGTGGAAAGTATGCACAGGCAATTGAGTGGGCAGTCGATGCACTGCATCACGCAGACAAACTCAATATCGAACCGGACACTGGCTGGGTCTACATGGAGCTGGGGCTTACGTATCTCGCGAACGGACAGATGCAAGAGGCCAAAACGTATCTAAAGAAAGCGGAAGAGAAGCTTAAGCGGCAGCTTTGTTCGTATCTCAAAGAAGAGATTGAAAAGCTTCAGAGCAGAAACGATGTGCATTCCATTGAGGTACTGCAAAGGCAGCCAGATATCCTGACAATCCGTACATTAGGTCCCTTTTCGATGGAGTATGGGGGACAACCCATCCGCTTGCATCGGAAATCGAGCTTACGGCTGTTGCTCTATTTCATAGCGAATCGGGAAAGGAAGCTGATCAAGGACAGTATCCTCGATCAGGTTTTTCCTAACGGTTCGTTTCAGTCGATCAACAATCAGTTTTACGTGGCGCTTTCGGCACTCAGGAAGGCACTCGAACCGACTCTGCAATCAGGACGGCAATCGCGTTTCTTTATACAATCGGGAGAACACTATACTTTTGTCGCGAAGGAATTGATGCTGGATGCTGACCGCTTTTTGCAGTTGGCAGCGGATCAACCCGATGGAGGGCAAGCGAAGCGGATCGAGCGATTGCGGCAATCGGAGCAGCTCTATAGTGGCGATTTTTTGGAAGAGTATCCATATGAGAGCTATCTGGAAGCGGAGCGAGAAAAGCTGCGTCGGGTCTATTTGAATCTTCTGCGGGAACTGGCAGGCTACTATTGGGAATGCAACGACTATCCCAATGGCATGAATTATTATGAGAAGCTGTTAGAAAAAGATCCGTATCTGGAAAATGTGTATGTGGAGTATGTTGAGCGGCTTTTACAAGCCAAGCTTGGCTCGAATGCCAGAGAGGTGTCGGAACGCGGCAACAAATATATCGAACAGGAGTTAGGCATTCCGATGCAAGGCAGTATCGATAAGCTGTTTCGAAAATATTCGTTGTAGCGGGATACTGTATCTGTTTGTAAGAAAGAAATGAACATTTGTAAGAAGTTTGTAAACCATTTCTCCTATGATGAAAGCGATTTCAAAAAAGGGAGGGATGAAGGTTGGCAAAATTGACAAACCAGATTGCATTCATCACAGGAGGAGGGCGCGGCATTGGACGCAGTATTGCGGAGCTTTTGGGGAAAGAAGGGGCTCATGTAATCGTGACTGATATCGATCTCGCCGGTGCGCAGAGCGTAGCAAACGAGATTGAACAAAAAGGGGGTAAGGCTGCATCGTTAGCATTGGATGTCAGTCAATCCAGCCAGGTTGCAGCCGTCATGAACCAGGTGGTGGAAAAGTTTGGCCGGATCGATATTTTGGTAAACAATGCAGGGATCGCTGGAAATCCCAAGTGGGTGGACGAGATTAGCGATCAGGAATGGACACGGATGTTCGATATCCATGTCAACGGGTCGTTTTACTGCTTGCGGGAAGCGGCCAAAGTGATGAAGAAAAATCGGTATGGGCGAATCGTCAATCTGTCTTCCTGTGCAGCCGTGACCGGACTGGCTGGGCTGTCCCATTACGCTGCCGCCAAATATGCCATCGTCGGGTTAACCGAGACTGCGGCGATGGAACTTGGCGTATATAATATTACAGTAAATGCAATCAAGCCGGGAGTGATTCGCACCGCCTTGACGGATGGATTTCTGGAATTGGCAGGAAGCGTATTGACTGATGCGACACCGGTCAGGCGGCTTGGTGATCCGATCGATGTGGCGCGGTTGGTGACAGCATTGGTAAGCCCTGAGTTTGGGTTTGTCACGGGGTGTTCCTATATCGTCGATGGCGGATTCCATTTGGTTACTGAGATGGATAAGACGATGCTGAAGATGTTATCGTAAATGCCGAGAACGTGGCCACTCGATGGAGTATCATTATCCTCCAACTTTCCCACACTTTGATACTCAATAAACCCTTGAAGGGATTGAGCAAACTGGATAAAAACTTATTAAAAAGCTCCTGAAAATTCTCTTCCGACAGAAATAAATTAATAAATCAGAATTTAAGATATATTCGATCGAACGGAGAAGTAAGTAGGAAGTAGATATTAGGGGGATACGAAATGACAGAACATCACAACGATCTACTTATGGACAAACGACTGGAAATACCCGAATATTATAACTTCGCTGCGCAGGTCGAGCAGTACGCCCAAGCGAATCCGGAAAAGACAGCTCTGTTCGTATTAAGTGAAAGCGGGGAAGAAGTGAAGCTTTCCTACTCGCAGCTCAACCGTTATGCAAACAAAATCGGCAATGCGTTAAAGTCCTTGGGAGTTGCACATGGAGACAAGGTATTTGTGCTCGTTCCCAGAGGTGTCGAGGCGTACGGTATATACCTTGCCTTGATTAAAATAGGTGTTGTAGTGCTGCCTGGTTCAGAAATGCTGCGCAGCAAAGATATTGAGTACCGTGTCAACCATTCACAGGTGAAAGCGGTGATCGCCTTTGACGGAATCGTCGGTGAGGTGGACATAATCCGTTCAGAGTGTCCGTTGCTGGAGCATTACATCGTCCTTGGTGAAAGTCAACATGGCTGGTTATCTCTTGAAGAGATAATTGAACCGGCTGACGAAACTCTGGAAGCAGCTAACACTCGTTCAGACGAGCTTGCTTTTCTGTCCTATACATCAGGAACTACAGGCGGACCCAAAGGAGTGATGCATGTACACAGTTGGCCGTTTGCCCATCTGGCGGTAGCAGCTACGTACTGGCTGGACGTGCAGGAAAATGATCTGGTCTGGGCGACAGCAGGGCCAGGTTGGGCCAAGTGGATCTGGAGTCCATTTGTCTCCGCGATTGGAAAGGGAGCTACCGCGTTTGTGTACAAAGGCAGATTCGCTCCTGAGGGGTATCTGAAGCTGCTGGAGCAATATCCGATATCCGTATTATGCGCCACACCGACTGAATACAGGCTGATGGCGAAAGTATCTGATTTGGAGCGTTACCAGATTACCGCCCTGCGCTCTGCCTGCTCGGCTGGTGAACCGCTAAACCGTGAAGTAATCGATACCTTTCAAAGAGTGTTTCATGTGACTGTACGAGATGGTTACGGTCAGACGGAAAATACACTGCTCATTGGTACCTTTAAAGGGATGGAGCCGCGTCCAGGGTCGATGGGAAGACCGTCACCTGTTGTAGATGTTGCAATCGTAGATGAGAACGGAGGCGTCCTGCCTACAGGGGAAGTGGGAGATATAGCCATCGACCGCAAGATGGTTGCTCTGTTTAAAGGATATTTAAACGATCCAGAGCGGACCAATCGTGCTTTTCGTGGCGACTGGTACGTGACCGGTGATCAGGGCAAAATGGATGAGGATGGGTATATCTGGTTTGAAGGACGTTCTGATGATATCATCATTTCTGGTGGTTACACGATCGGGCCGTTTGAAGTAGAAGATGCGTTGGTGAAGCATTCAGCCGTGGCGGAATGTGCTGCGGTAGCCAGTCCGGACCCTGAACGCGGACATATCGTAAAAGCCTTTGTCGTTCTGAAAAAAGGACATACAGGCTCCGATGAGTTGATACACGAATTGCAGGACCATGTGAAACGATTGACCGCTCCTTACAAATATCCGCGCAAAATTGAGTTTATCGACGATCTGCCCAAGACTACTTCTGGTAAAATTCGTCGTATTGAATTGAGACAAGCGGAGAAACAGCAAAAGAGTGTAATGTAGAGAAAAAGACAGCAGCTTGTTCCCAGCGAATAAGATCGAAGTCGCAAGCAGCCTCCTTGCCTGAATAGGGATAAGGGGGTTTTTGCTGATGGAACAGTGCTGTTTTCGTAGGCAGCCTTTTTGCTGATTGACCATATCCTGTTTTGTGGCACGGTAAACTTATTTCATGTGACAAAAATTTGCTGATCATGTGATAACATACATAGTGGGGGCACCAGTAAGAAAAGCATTCTCTGTAATAACGGAAGGATCAAAAAGACAGTGATGCACGGTTTAGCACTTGCTTGCATTATTCTTAGACTTAAAAAGAGCTGTGAATCGAAAGCCTTTTGTTTAAAGATCATCAGCCTTGGATACGGACCATTAAGGGCGAACTGAACCAGTTGAAGGGAAAAGGGGAGTTCAAAAGGAGTGATCTCGTTTTTTATGCGTACGAAAGCCCCCAGTTAGATTGGGGTGGAAAGCTTATAGCTTTGAGCAGCCATTTTTTAACTCAATAGTTCAACACCCCCTAATTAAGTGATGCTGCTCAATCAATAAACTTAGAAGCCTTCCGGAATTAGATTTATCGTAAGCGTCAAACCCAGCC
>NZ_JBITPN010000010.1:0-155657 GCF_050467985.1 Brevibacillus sp. NRS-1366
TGAGCCAGGATCAAACTCTCCAATAAAGTAGAAAATGAATCTGACTTCAAGTAAACACAAGCTTTTTTTCACAGATTGTTTCTATCCGGTTTTCAAGGAACATGATTTATTTCACAGTCGCTCCAAGTAGAGGCGACGTTTTTTAATATAGCATAGGCTAAAATTAATTGCAACAGGAAATTATAAATAAGTTAGAAGCAAATTACGTTTACCTCCCCGGTGTAAGCGCCGGGATTTAAAAATATACCACATGTGAAACTGATTAGGCAACTGGAAATAACGCCCATAATAGTTATTGAAGAAACGATGTCAAATCATAAAGGAAAGCAGCCATGTTACGTGTAGTAAGCTATAACATCCACAGTGGCCGAGATCTACTATGGCGAAAGCGATTGAAGCAAATGGCAGACACATTAAAAGGACTGGAGCCTGACGTAATAGGTCTGCAAGAGGTACATCAAAACAGCAAGTACGGATACCAGGCGAACTATTTAGCAGAGCATCTGGGCTACCATCTTGCCTTTGCACCCTCTATTCCAATAAGCGACGGACAATATGGAAATGCATTATTGACCAAAGTCCCCTTACGCGATAGTAAAACAATAAGCTTGCCCGCCAAAAAAGAAAAACGAGCATTGCTCCAGGCATCCCTCGTATGGAAGGATAGGTGGATCAATATCTGGGTCACTCATTGCAGCCTAAACCAGGCAAGTCGTACCTCACAGCTTGAGCTCCTGACTACCCTGGCAAATCAGCAGCGAAATAGCCCGCTCCTGTTACTCGGAGACTTCAATTTGTCCAATGTGTCCTTTTCGCCAATATTAGCGGATTGTGCCACTGTACATCACAAGCAAAACATGGCCACTCTGCCCGCTTTTCGCCGTCGGCTTGATTATGTTTTTGCTTCTCCTCATTGGCAGGTTTGTCACTATTCACTTTCATCCGCCCCTTGGTCTGATCACGTACCCGTCATCGCTGACCTGGAGCTGTTGTAATTCCCAGTTCACGGAGTACGAAGTCTTTTACATCAACCAGTCTAGCCGGAAGACCAAATTTCTGAGATGCTCCCGCAATCAGCAGAGGGATTAACGAATCTTGCTTGTGTAAGGACCCATGGCTTCCTCCTCCCAAGTGGGTAGGGGCGCTTTCCGACAAAAATTCGTATCCCTTTGCTGCTGTTAATGCAACCACATAGCCTTGTTGTGAAAACAAAGCTCCGTACAATCGTGAAAAAGCATCCGGATACGTGTCAAACATCAGCAGCTCCCCATCGAACTGGACATCTAAAACCGATACATCCCCCTCTATTCCCCATGAATTTCCGTACGCATCTGGATACGCACCATTTCGCCAAAAACGCAGTGTCTGATCAGATCCCCCGCACCGCACGATGACCGTATCTTCTTCTCTCCAAGCAACTATATCAATTCGCTCATCCACTACTACTGCATCCACAATCTCTTTACGTGTTCCTACATCTTTAGCGTATAAATAAGTCATTCTTTCGTTATTGCAAATCACCACATCAATGTCTGGCGTAACTTCTGTACCTAATGAGTGGATGGTAAAGCGGGATAGCAAGTGATTGAGGGAAATATTATGATCCTCCCCCTCCCCGATGAGGGTTTGGCCGTGATCACTGATCAGGATACATACATTCCTCTCCAGCATCTGTTCCCAAGATGAAAAGCTGTCTAAAAAACGAACCAGTTCTTTGTCTACATTTGCTAAGTGCTGCACAGCGTTCTGTGGAGATTTATGCAGTTTATGGTCATTTTCAGGCAAATACACCAACGTAAAATGAGGTTGCTTCCCGCTGCGTATGACCTCGATCAATACATCAATCGCGTAGGTATCATTGATTCCGTACCCTCTCATTGCTGTTTGATCTATACTCCACATAACCGGGCGGAATATATCCGGCCGAACCAAAGTCCCCAGGCTCATAATCGTGGGGCCGCTAACCTTCTCCTTCAATTGAAAAGTCGTTAGTGCATCGAGCAGAGGTGGCATGTGGACCTTATGTTGTTTATGCCCCCGGTGTGCAATTACATTGATCGAACCAGACACCAGCTTGTTTTCTTCCAGCACCTCATGAATCGTCTTTACGTCTTTGCTCAAATGACGCTCATTCAAGTCAAAGAGCACATTGCTTGCACAATGCGCAATCCCCATTTTTTGTACGGGGAAGGTGCCATTAATATAATTGAACATTTGCTTCACTTCCGTGTCATACCATACAAGACCAGGAACCTTGTGCTTATCGGGATAAACACCCGTGATCAAAGAGCAGTCTATCGAAGCAGTCATAGTCGGAAATACAGTCACACAGTCCGGGATGTATTGACTACGCTCCATTAAAAATTGCAATCCTGGGGCTTTCTTTGCGGTGATACATCGCTCCAGTACGTCTGGCATCATGGAGTCGATTAGGAATAGAATTACCTTTTTCATCCGTCCGCCATCCTTCATCCGTGATTGTTGTCGCACCTGATAGTGTTCGATTGTTAGAGGACAGCTATACACCCAAAAGAAAAAGCCCCTCTTTGCATAGCATGCAAAAGGGGCTGCAACTATAAAAAATTACGGAATGTTATAGGTTAGCGTGTGAACAGTGTTTGAGCTAGTAAGCTTTAAAGTCTTGTATTTTTCCAAATAGGGTGCCAGCGCAATATAATCCTTTTCACTGATCGTCTTGTCTCCTAGAAGGTGAGCTAACACTTCCGCTCGTACCAATAGGCCGCTCTCTCCCTGTTTAAACAATGGGTCCACGGTAGGGAAAGGAATGCCATTGATCACCGTATCCCCATCCTCATCACTTAGCTCCCACGAACGGACATTGAGCGAATAAAGAGCCTCAACAACCTGTGCGGCATAATCCTCTACCAAGATGTCTGGCGTAAGGCCAATATGATTGACTACAGTGTGCTTGGGTGTAAAGTACTCATTTAAAGTGATCTTGAGAGCATCCCCTTCAGACAGCGGGATCACTTGCTGAGCGCTCCCTTTTCCATATGTCTTGGTCCCGATCAGCTTTGCGATATCATGATCACGCAAGGCACCCGATAACAGCTCCGAAGCTGAAGCCGTTCCACCATTCACTAAAATGCGGACTGGAATTCCAATATCGCGTCCATTCCGTACCCACGTTTCCACTTCAACACCATTCCGATTGGTGGTGTACATCAGCAGTCCATCCTCCATAAACAGACTGGCAATGTCGCGGGCAGTGGACAAGTAGCCGCCACCATTATCACGTAAATCCACTAACAAACCATTGAGTGGCGCAGTTGACCGTTTGAACTCTTCCAGCTTGTCACGAAACTGTATTGCCCCATCCGATCCAAACGTCTCCAGGCTGATGTACCCCACTGACCCTTTTGTAAACAAATGGCCTTCTGCTTCTGGAAGTGACATCATCGCCCGCTTGAGCTTTACTACAAATTCCCGTTTTTCCGCAGGCCGGTATACGGAAATCGCAGCCTCGCTTCCTTCATCACCTTTTAAATAAGCGTATGCTTCCTCGAAGCTTTTACCTACAAGTGATTGCTGATTTATCTTGAGGATCTGATCGCCCCGTTTCAAAACAGATGCTGCTGCCGGTGAATTCGGAACAATTTCTCTAATAATCAAGGCATCGTTTTGGATGCGAAGACGAAAGCCAAAACCGACAAATTGATTCTCGACATCTGATTGGAAGAGACGCAATTCATCCGCGGTAAAAAAAATACTGTGCGGGTCATCCAAAGTAGAGAGCATTCCTTCAATCGCCCAGTTACTTACAGTCGTTGTATCCCATCCACCTTTTCGCTGCCATTCAACGAGACGCTGTTCCATTTCCGGCCAAGTATCATCCTCAGGCAAAACGGTCAGTTTCAAATGTTTCTGCTGTTCAGCCTGCTTGCTTACCGCTTCAAGTGCGCCTTTTACCAACTGATTGGCCTGTGGTTTGCTTAAATGACTCTCCATGACGTGCCAGAATACTTCCTCCGTCTCCGCATATGGACTGCTGGCAGCCTGTGCAGGAATCGCAGACGTCAATAGAAAAGCGGCGAGTAACCATTGGGTTAAGCGTTTCATGGAGTCACACCTTTCCGAACTTCCTCAGGAATCGAGAATTTCACATCAGCTCTAAAGTCAAAATGATCCGTGCCCGAATAGGCTACGTATTCGTCACTATCGTAAATTTCCTCGTAGCGCCACGTATGTTGAACCACCAGATCAGTATCACGATCAATATAATATTTGTTCATGTACAACGGAACACTCTTGATCTTTCCGCGCCCCAATGATACTTGTTTCCCCTTCTCCTCTAACACACCGCCTGGAATCCACTCTGTAATGATGTCATAGTTGCCAAACGTTTGTTTGTAGTACCGAGCATGCAAATTCTTCATACGATCATTTACACTTTGTGCCGCAATCCACTCATGCAAGAAATCGAGAGAATCAATCTGGTGTTGGTCCCACGCATCTCGGGCAGAATCATAGGAATATTGAACCTTGGATTTGCCATCCGTATAAGTCGCCAACTTGTCAGACACAAGTCTTTGTGGAGATTGGAAAAAGCCAGAGGTTCTGCTGATTTGATTGCGTTGATCAATATCTTGCGTATATTTGAACGTAAAACCACTCAGCACGGACTCTCCTTGCAGTTGATAAGAGTCTGTATTGTCCATTCGACGCAAGCTATACGCCAGGTCAGTAGCAATGGACGATTGCTGCTTCAGCGAGGCAATGTCTTGGCTCAGAAGGCGAGTCAGTTGAGTCATTCTGCTGTCGGACGCTTTTGGCTTTTGCTTGCCTACCAACGCTTCTGCGTCTTGAATCCGCCCTTCTTGGATCAAATAATAAGTAGAATTAAGCAATGCTTCTGCATGTAATGGGTTAAACAAGCCATACCGCTCAAGCGCTTTATCCATTTGACCATTTTTCACTTCCAAAGCACCTACATAGATCGAGAGGGATTCCCACTCTTTCGAATCTTGCTTCAGCTTCTTTTCGTAAGCGCTCATGCGCTCCAGCACTTTGTTATATTGACGCTGATCAGCTGCCCCTAACTGCAAGGCTATATCATAGACATTGGCACTTAAAAGACCTAGTGTGTCTGGCAAAATGATCTTGTCCTCGAAATAAGCATCGATCGCTTTGAATGCTTCCTCCAGGTTGTCGGATAGCGTTGTACTCGGGTCCCAGCTCAAATAAAAATGAGTCCCAACTTGATTCGAAAAGGAAGTCGCTGCCAAGTGACGTAAATCAGCAAAGGTATCGTCCGTATCTTCATGGCTGCGAATAGCTTCTACCGCGTTAACATATTTCTCCTCATCAGCTGTCTTCAGATCCGTATAGGTTGAAAAAAGCGGAAACACTTCCTGAATCTCAGGAACCATCGGAAATTTTTGACCGTCGTAATCCAATAGAGGCAAAATCGTATCTTGAATCAAGTATGTCATCAAACGGTCAGCGGCTACTGCGGCTTCCCCGCGCTTTAGACGATCAGCTTTTTCACCCTCCAGCCATCCCCAGGCACGCGCTTCTTCCCAGGCATTTTGGCTATCTGTCGACATCGAAAATATCTGCAATATCTTCGCAGCTTCTTCATGCGTGATCGGCTGGTTCGGGCGCATCTCTTCCCCTGGAAACACCTGTTGGATCGCACTTGGTCCGTACAGTCTGTCCATGACGTAAGACACGCGCAAAGTAGGATTGTACATCCACGTCAAACGATCTACATCTTTATAGGGAAGATACGGCTGATCAAAGCCTTCTCCTTTTGTCCATTCAGCATGCTCGGATAAAAACGTGAGCGGGTAGAGCTGATATTGTCCCCCGTTATACAGTCGATCTATTAATGCCAAAAATTCAGCCCGGGTCATATCGCGACTGGGGTAAAACAGAGGGGCTTTTGGTCCGGCTGCAAACAAACCCGCTTGAACCCCGCGAATAATCGAATTTTTTGCCCAGTGTTTGCTGATATCACCGTAGGGTATAAAGCCCCCAGCAGCAGATGCAAAGCCGGGGGTGATCAACGTGGCAACAAGTAAGCCACAGGAAAGCGTTCGAATGAGTTTTTGCACAAGAAATCCTCCTACACTTCAACTGGCAGGCAAAAGACCACTTGGCCTACACCTGGTCTCCTACACAAACTGGAACGGATCTGTGTGCACTTTCGATGCGACGACTTCAGTTTGATAGCCGTTATCTCTACATTGCTGCTGTAAATAGGACGCCAGTTTTTCCTTCATGATCTTTTCAATGTTGTGACCAGCATCAATAATGGACAGGCCATCAGCCCCTGCGTCATGCGCAGTATGGTAGCCAATATCTCCTGTTAAAAAGACATCTGCACCCTTAAAAATGGCTTTAGATACGAAGGAGCTGCCATCCCCACCGACAACGGCAACCTTTTTCACAGTTGCATCCAAATCCCCTACGACACGCAGGCCTTTGAGAGAAAAACGTTCCTTGACCATCTCGGCCATTTCACGTAGCGTCATCGGTTTGGGCAGATTCCCAATGCGTCCAATCCCGAAGGCATCACCTGACTGCTCCAGGGGGATGATGTCATAAGCTACTTCTTCATAGGGATGGGCTGCTAGCAATGCTTTGATAACAGCTGATTGACGGGAAGCCGGCACGACCATTTCCAAGCGAACTTCTTCTGCTTTTTCAAGCCTACCCTGTATTCCAATGTGTGGGTTGGTCGCTTCTCCTGGCAAAAACGTTCCTGTGCCCTCCACCTGAAAGGAGCAATGGCTGTAATTGCCTACATGACCCGCTCCTGCTTCCGAGATGGCTGCAAAAACAGCATCCCGATGTGTCACTGGAACGAAGACAACTAGCTTTTTCCAAGCATCCCGGTGGAGAATATCCAGGACGTCCACGTGCGTTAGACCGATTGCTTCCGCAAGCCAATCGTTCATGCCACCCACGGCAACGTCCAAATTGGTATGGGCGGTATATACGGCTATATCGTGCTTAATTAACTTTTCATAGACACGTCCTGTTGCCAGGTCAGTACGGATATGCTTCAGTGGACGATAAATGACAGCGTGGTGAGCAACTATCAGGTCTACGCCTTCTGCAACAGCTTCATCGACTACCGATTCCAGGACATCGAGAGCGACCATCACTTTCTTCACCTTTTTTTGCAATGTGCCAACATGCAGCCCGATTTTATCCCCTTCCATTGCCAGTGACTTGGGCGCAAGACGCTCTACGTATTGAATGATTGTTTGTCCGTGCGCAAACATGCTATCACCCCATCAATCCATTTTACTTCCGCTTGAATCTGCTTGATTCGTTCTTCGGCTTCCGGCTTTTCCGAACGCTGTAGCTGGGCTAGTACTTTTTGCCACTTGTCCAGTTCGCTTCGCCATTTGTTTTGCAGCACGAGAGATTTTTCTTCCCAAAGAAAGGGGCCGATCCGTAAAAGCTCTTCTATCGTACGGTCTTTCTGTTCGTAAGGCAGCACCGCTTCACCGCGTTCTGCTACCAGAATTTCGTAAATGACTCCGTCTTCCTCGAGAATCGTCTCGGCAATCAACTGCCACCCATGATCCAAGAACCAACGGCGAACCAGCTCCTCGCCTACGTTTGGTTGCAAAATGAGGCGTGTTACACCCGGCAGCTTGCTTGCTCCTGCCTCTAAAATAGAGGTGATGAGTTGCCCACCCATACCGGCAACACAGATCACATCGACTTCACCGGGACTTAGTACTGCCAGTCCGTTTCCTTTTCTGACAGAAGCACGATTTCTTTCCTGTAGCGTATGTATTTGTTTGAGCGCCGCCTGATAAGGACCCTCGTTCAGCTCCCCGGCAATCACCTGGGATGCAATCCCCTTTACAAGCAAATAAGAAGCCAACAACGCATGATCCGACCCGATGTCGGCGACGCGGGCTCCTTCTGGACAATAGCGGGCAATCGTCTGCAGCCGCTTGGATATTGTTACTGATGTCATCTGTATCTTCACCTTCCGTTGCCTCTATTTTACCCTATTTCCCAGCAATTGCGAAATGCTAAATACATGACATGCCAGCCGCAAAGAACGACAAAATCCCCGCTTTTTTCGGTAGCGGGGATTTTCTAGCGTTCGGAGTTAGCAGCCAATCTCACGGGCAATGACATTGCGCAAAATTTCGGATGTTCCTTCACCAATTTCCAAGAGCCTTGCATCACGGAAAAAGCGCTCTACCTGATATTCACGCATATAACCGTAGCCGCCATGGATTTGGATCGCCTGATGAGTTGCAGACATGGCGACTTCGGAGGCGTACAGCTTCGCCATCGCAGCTTCTTTCGTAAACTTGCGTCCTTTGTCTTTTAACCACGCTGCTTTATAAACCATGTTCCGCGCCAGCTCAATCTGCATCGCCATATCTGCCAGTTTGTGCTGTATCGCTTGGAAATGACTCAAGGAGTTACCGAATGCCGTCCGTTGCTTGGCATATTGCAGAGCTTTATCGTAGGCCGCTTGGGCAATACCTACAGCCATGGCACCAATTCCAATTCGTCCTCCGTCGAGGGTAATGAGGAATTGTTTGAAGCCTTCTCCTTGTTTGCCAAGCATGTTTTCATCTGGAACGCGTACGTTTTCGAGTACGAGCTCGGTCGTGTTGGAGCTGTGCAGGCCCAGCTTTTCATAATTCGCCAGCACGCTAAAGCCAGGAGCATCCGTAGGCACGATAAAGGCAGTGATACCACGGGAGCCTTTCTCTTTATCTGTTACGGCCGTCAGCGCGAGGAAAGAAGCATAGGATGCATTCGTAATGAAGCATTTAGAGCCATTGATAACCCACTCCCGATCTTCCTGGACAGCATTCGTTCTTGTTCCGCCAGCATCAGAGCCAGCATTTGGTTCTGTTAAACCGAACGCACCAAAACTCTCGCCTGAACAGACTTTGCTCAAATATTTCTGCTTTTGTTCTTCCGTGCCAAAAAGGGAGAGAGGTGCTCCTCCGAGTGAAATATGGGCAGAGTACGTAATCCCGGTCGATCCGCATGCGCGACTCAGCTCTTCTACCACAATCGCAAAGCTGGTGGAATCAGCACCACCACCTCCATATTCTTCCGAGAAAGGCAGCCCCATCAGATTTAACTCTGCCATCTGCTTGAATATTTCGACAGGAAATTGTTTGGTTTGGTCGCGTTCGTCTGCTCCTGGTGCCACCACTTCATCAGCAAATTCCCGCATCATTTTTTTTAGCATGAGCTGTTCCTGAGTCAAATCATAGTTCATAATTAAAGCCCCCTTGAAAACGCTTTAGTATAGATTCATCAAGATTCGTACTATTATGACTGAGCGTTTGTTCAGAATTCTCTTACCATTATACACCATGGCTCTGCTCCCTTGTATCTTTTCTTGAAAAAAAACACGCCTATCGTTGGCGTGCTCCCAGAAGAACCGCTCCTAAAAAAGAAACAGCTCCCAATATGTATCCGATATAATACGTTTTTACTCCTATAAGTTGGGCTGCTGTTTCTCCACCGAGAAAAACGGCAGCCAGCAAAATTCCGATCAAGACCTTCCACTTGCTGTTCATCCAATCCTCCCACCTTTCAAACATAAAGCCCCCCTTACAGGCGAAGCCACGTATACCAGTAACCCCTCGTAAAGAAAAATAATGCAGACGTTAAAAACACTTTGATAAACAATAAGAGCTGAATCACGTCCCGTTTGGCTTCCGGGATGTACAACGATTGGATCTCCGCCCCAAAAAACGCGACCAATCCACAAACTGCAAAGACACCCGCCCATTTTGGATTCGCATTGTTCATTAGAAATCCCATGCCTGTCAATAAACATGCAAGCGGCACCCAATACAGTTCAGACTTCCACCAGGAATAATCTTCTCCTACACGCTGAACGGTCGCGAATCCATACAAAAGAGCAAGCCCAAGCATACCGCAGTAAAGGAGATAGGTATACCCAAACAGAAAGGCGCTGACACTGAGCAGGATACAAATGACCCCGAGATAGAACAAGATGAAAGGAAGAGACCCGCCTAGTTGCTTGATGCAATAAATCCCACCCGCAATCAGGATCAGGAACGAAAGTCCTAAAAATAAATGCGTCAAGGGAGGCGTTGTTCGACGAAATGACAATCCCATAATATAGAAAACAAGTGCGAAACAGGCAAAGATGGTAATTTGCATTGGGATTTGAAAACGGTTAAAATGAAAAGCAAGCAAGATCAATCCTGCAATCACAAAGGCACCGAGGAGCCACGACAATACCATTTTCCCAGTGACAGGAGAAACCGTCCTAGGTTCATAGGCATAGGCAGTAGATGCTGGGCTACCTTTTCCAGCAATAGCGGTACCTGATCCTGATGCAGTGACTGTTTTCGCTCCTCTGTCCCCCCTTCGGTTTTCGGATGCAGGAGCTTTCGGCCGATCTCCTTCCGTATACAGATTTAAGAGGAATATGCAGTAATGCTCAGGCAGCAGGTGATTGCGTCGCCAGTTTTCAATTTCGGCTATAATGGTTCTTTTGCGCTGGTCGTCCAACGCAGCCCCTCCTAACTATCGACAGGTATGTCGGGTATCGAAAAAGAAAAGCCTACGTCGGCAAACGTAGGCCACATACTACTTATATCGGTTATTCCAAGAAATCTTTTAAGCGCTTGCTTCTGCTTGGATGACGAAGTTTACGCAAGGCTTTTGCCTCAATTTGACGAATCCGTTCACGGGTCACGCCAAATACTTTCCCCACTTCTTCCAACGTGCGCGTACGCCCGTCATCAAGACCAAATCTCAAACGCAGAACGTTCTCTTCCCGATCAGTCAACGTATCCAGCACGTCTTCCAATTGTTCTTTCAACAGCTCATAAGCCGCGGCATCAGATGGTTCCAGTGCATCCTGGTCCTCAATAAAATCACCGAGATGGGAGTCATCTTCTTCCCCGATTGGAGTCTCCAGCGATACAGGCTCTTGAGCAATTTTCATGATCTCTCGAACTTTTTCCGGTGTGAGATCCATTTTTTCTGCAATCTCTTCTGGCATTGGTTCGCGTCCTAATTCTTGCAAAAGCTGCCTAGAAACACGAATGAGTTTATTAATCGTTTCAACCATGTGAACCGGAATCCGGATCGTACGTGCTTGGTCTGCAATGGCACGTGTGATCGCCTGACGAATCCACCAAGTCGCATAAGTACTGAACTTATAGCCTTTGCGGTAGTCAAACTTTTCTACCGCTTTGATCAGACCCATGTTTCCTTCCTGGATCAAGTCAAGGAATAGCATGCCGCGACCTACATAACGCTTGGCAATCGAAACCACCAATCGGAGGTTTGCTTCAGCGAGACGTCTTTTTGCTTCTTCGTCGCCTTGCTCAATGCGTTGGGCCAGTTTAATTTCCTCTTCTGCGGAGAGCAGAGGAACACGACCGATTTCCTTTAAATACATCCGTACAGGGTCATTGATCTTAATTCCAGGTGGAACGGAGAGATCGTCAAAGTCGAATTCCTCGTTGTCCTCGTCCTTGATGATCATTTGATCGACCTCATCGTCGTCATCGTTCTCATTGTTGTTGATCTCAATGCCTTGATCACCGAGGTATTCAAAAAACTCATCCATTTGATCAGAGTCCTGCTCGAATCCAGAGAGACGATCGGTGATTTCCTTATACGACAATGCTCCGCGTTTCTTGCCTAATTCGACCAACTGTTCCTTCACTTGTTCGATGGACATTGCTTCCATGTCAGAAGTGATGTTTTGCTTGTTCATCTACTGTCCCTCCTTCCCCGGGAATGATCTGAAGCTACCCTTCTTTTAAAGCATTTTCCAATTCAAGAATCTTCATCCCTGTGACGGCTGCTTGAATTTCCAGTTGTTTGCGCGCATCCTCGCTGTCCGCTGCGGCCGCTTGGAGGTGTAAGCTCCGCTGCTCTTCGCGCAATCGTTCCAACTCGGCACGCTTCGGGTAGTTATTCACTTGTTTGATGTAGTCACCGATCTCTAACTCAGATACGTCTTCTTTGCACTCCATCATGGCCAATCCCGAGGCTAATTGCTTTAATGAATCGTCTTGCACAAAATGTATAAACTTTCCAGGGTCTTCCGGGTTTCCATCTGCGTAATAAGCGTACAGGTAGGCGGCTATCGCATCGTGTTCATCCACCTGAAAGTGGGCGCTGCATTCTTGTTGGACGCGCAGAGCGATTTCTGCATCTCGCATCATGTAGTAAAGCAGCATGCGCTCAGCCGTATGGTAAGCAGGTGGCAGTGATTTTGCGAGCGTAGCTTTGCCATTATTTATACTATTATTCCATGCTGACGACACTTTATCCCTTTGGCGCTCACTTTTTTGCTGATTATAGACGCGCTTTGACTCCCATTTGAGATCACCGAGAGTCAGGGAATATTCTTCTGCCAATTGCCTTTGATACAAATCCCTTTCCACCGGGCTGTCCAGTTCGTTGATGATTTCTACCGCTTTGGCTATCAAGCGTGTTTTATCTGTCTCATCTTTTATTACGTACTGGCTCCGCAATTGTTTCAAACGGAAAGCGGTAACTGGCATCGCCTGTAACAATACCTGCTGGGAAAATGCTTCAGCCCCATGCTGACGAATGTAATCATCTGGGTCCGATCCCTGTGGTAGAGGAGCTACCCGTACAATTAAACCCGCCTGCTGTAAAATGTGAATAGCCTTGCTCGTTGCTTCCTGACCTGCAGCGTCTCCGTCGTAGCAAAGAATGATTGAATCCACATTCCGCCGAAGGATTCGTGCCTGCTGCTCAGTCAAGGCTGTTCCAAGTGTAGCAATGCCTTGCGTAAAGCCCGCCTGCCATGCCGAGATTACATCCACATACCCCTCAAACAACAGTGCCTGCTTTCTCTTTCTAATATATGGGCGGGCACGATGCAGATTGAACAGGGTTGCGCTTTTGTTAAACAGAAGGCTTTCCGGGCTGTTCAGATACTTGGGTTGTGATTTAGGCTGAGACCCACTAAGTAATCGTCCGCCAAAACCGATGACATTCCCTTGTGAATCTTGGATAGGAAACATGACACGGCCACGAAAGCGATCAAATACTTTACCCGCCTCGCTTTTCGCAAGCAGTCCTGCTTCAACCATCAATTCCTGAGAAAACCGCCTCTTTTTCAAAAACTGCGTAACAAAATCCCATGAATCCGGGGCAAAACCAATTTGATACTCAGCCAACGTCTGTTCAGACATCCCGCGCTTGGCGAGATACTTCATCGCTTCCACGCCATAGGGGGTCTTTGTCAAAACGTAGTGATATAGCTTTGAAACAAGTTGATGCGCTTCATGCATAGCTTGTTTCGCACGCTTTTCGGGAGTATCTGCTTCTTGCTGTGTCTGGGGCACAGTAATCCCGGCACGATCCGCCAGTTTGTGAAGTGCTTCGGGAAAAGACAATTGCTCCAGTTTCATTAAAAAGGAAAAGATATCCCCACCAGCACCACAGCCAAAGCAATGAAAAAACTGTCGCTCTGCATTTACGTTGAAGGAAGGGCTCTTTTCAGAGTGAAACGGACAAAGCCCAACAAAGGCTCGACCGCTTTTTCTCAGTTGAACGTACTCTCCTACAACGTCCACGATGTCGACAGCGGCACGCACTTGATTTACAAATTCATCTGAAGTGGGACCAGTCATGTCTATCCACCTTTAAAGGAGAATCGCACGTGAGATTATTTAGTTCGTCAAAATTCGTCAATTTCCTTCTTTAGCTCGAACTTCTTTTCTTCTTTTCTACTTTTCCACATTTCCTTGAGCAATAAACGCGGACGGACCCTCAAGAACACCAGATCCTTGCTACACATTTTCTACAAAAAACGGCAAATCCCTTCTTTTGACCTATTTCCTTTCGTTGCGAAGGTTGTTTTTGCGAATCATCTCCAGAATGATATTCGCCGTTTCTTCTACTGCCTTGTTGGAAACATCAATGACTGTACATCCCAGACGGTCAATAATTTTTTTTGAATACGCAAGCTCTTCTGCAATACGGTCAAGGTTGGCGTAGTTGGCTTGCGCGGTCAAGCCAAGTGCTTTGAGCCGCTCGGTACGGATACCGTTTAACTGCTCCGGATTGATCGTCAGTCCAATGCAACGCTCCACCGGCAGTTGAAACAATTCCTCTGGCGGTTCCACTTCCGGTACGAGCGGTACGTTGGCTACCTTTAAGCGCTTGTTTGCCAAATACATGGAAAGCGGGGTCTTGGAGGTACGAGAAACCCCGATCAAAACGACATCCGCCCGCAAAAGTCCACGGGGGTCTCGTCCATCGTCGTATTTAACGGCAAACTCAATAGCGTCCACTTTGCGGAAGTACTCTTCATCCAGGCGTCGAACCAGCCCGGGCTTTCCAGTCGGCGGCTCCTGCAGCATGCTTTGAAGCGTTTGCATGAGCGGCCCCATGACATCAATAGCTGGGATTTTGTGGATGGCAGCCTGCTGGGTAATGTACGCGTTCAGCTCTGGGATCACCAGTGTAAAGACGATCATTGCCTTCGACTCTTTTGCAGAGGCAATAATTTCGTCAATGGATTCCTTGTCTTCTATGTAGGGATACTTTTGTACGTCAATCATAAAACGATCAAACTGACTAGCCCCTGCGCGAACGACAAGCTCGGCCGTTTCGCCGATGGAGTCTGAGACTACGTAGATGAGCTGTCCTTGTTGGTTTACTTGCATCGCTTCTCCTCCTACACTTTCGGTTCGCTGCCCAATTCTACAAACGCTTTGGCTATCGTCGTCTTCGTGACTCTGCCTGTCAGCTCCATAAACTTGGGATCTTCCTCACTGGGCCGAACAACGGGCAATGAGTCAATCTGAAAATCAATCAGCTTTTTGGCCGCAGCATACAAGGTTTCGTCAGGTGCGCACGTAATGATATTCGGCATCCGGGACATGATGATACCGACCGGCACGTCCTCAAGCGTCTTGTTGCCAAGCGAAGCACGCAAAAGGTCTTTTCGTGAAATAACGCCAGCCAAGTAGCCTTTTTGATTTACGACGAACAATGTGCCAACATCCTCTAAAAAGAGGGTAACGATAGCGTCATAGGCAGAGGCGGATTCGGAGACCACGATCGGTACCGCTTTGTATTCATTGACGATTAGTTTGTGAAGCCGTTCACTTATAACTGAGCTGGCGGGTCTGCCCGCATAAAAATACCCGACCCGAGGTCTGGCTTCTAGATATCCTGACATCGTGAGGATGGAGAGATCGGGGCGCAGTGTGGCGCGTGTCAAATGAAGCCTTTCTGCGATATGCTCCCCGGTTATCGGTCCGTCATCCTTCACTATCTGTAAGATCTGCTCTTGTCGTTTGGTAAGCTCGATGACCAATCACCCCGGTTCTATCTTTACCTCTTCCTAGTATTACTCTATTCGACCTGATATTCCTTCTTTCGCGTTAAAAAAACCACTATCGAGGCCTGATCAAGGATGAGCGACCGCGTTTAGCGGAAGGTTTGTATGCGTTCCAGAAAGTTTAAGCAGGATTGCTTTCATACGGTGAAGCACTTAAACTTTCTTACACGTTAAAAAAAGGTGCCCCCGCCTTAGTGAAACGGAGGCACCACCTGTTTGGTTACGCAAATACTACCTTCGCAAAATCAGCATATCTATTTAGGAGGCGGGAGAGACAAAGCAGTAGTCCTAATCTGTTGGCACGAACTGCTTGATCTTCTGCCATGACCATCACCTGGTCAAAAAACGCTTTGATCGGCTCACGCAAGGTTGCCAGTGTCGCCAGTACTTTTTCCTGATCAGCCAGGCTGCTCACTTCTTGTGATACGGACAAGTATGCTTGGTACAGCGCCCGCTCCACGTCTTCGGTAAGCAGCGCTTCATCAACTGTGTCAGCTTCCGCTTTTTGAGCCAGATTGTTCACACGATTGAACTGCTCCACGATCAGCTTGAATTCCTCAGCTTGAACGGCAGTCATGAGTGCTTTCGCTTTTGCCAGAACATCGGGAACCAGTGTCAGATCAGCAGACAAGACAGCATCGACTACGTCATAGCGTACATTGTTTTCCTGCAAAACGTTTTTCAAACGAAGCGCAAAGAAATCAACCAGATCTTTTTTCACGTCTTCTACAGAACGCTTATTGACCCCTTGTACCGCGTATGCTTCCAGAGCTGCATCCCAAAGCTGCTCCAAAGAAAGATGCCACTTTCGCTCCACCAGGATGGAGACAATCCCAGCAGCCATACGGCGCAATCCATACGGGTCCTGAGAACCTGTCGGCACGATACCGATCGAAAAGCAACCAACAATGGTATCCAGTTTGTCAGCCATGCTGACGATTGCACCTTGTGCGGACACCGGCATCTGGTCTCCAGCAAAGCGCGGCAAGTAATGTTCGAATACACCACTCGCTACGACCTCGCTCTCTCCTGCTTTGCGAGCGTAATCCTCGCCCATAATTCCTTGCAGCTCAGGGAATTCGCCAACCATATTGGTGACCAAATCGAATTTGGAGATTTCGGCAATCCGGTCTACTTGCTTCGCTTCTTCCTGGGTAATACTCAGCTTGGCTCCGATTTGTTCAGCCGTTTTGCGGACGCGACGCACTTTATCTCCGATAGTGCCTAATTCTTCATGGAAAACAATCGTCTCCAAGCGCTTCAGGCAGCTCTCAATCGTCAGCTTCTGATCTTCCACATAGAAGAAGCGAGCATCCGAGAGGCGAGCGCGCAGAACCTTTTCGTTCCCTTTCGCCACATTCTCCAAAGCGCGGCTGTCGCCATTTCGTACGGTAACAAAATGATTCAATAGTTGGCCTTGCGCATTTTCTACTGGGAAGTAGCGCTGGTGCTCACGCATGGATGTTACGAGTACCTCGCGAGGAATAGTGAGGAACTCCTCTTCGAATGTACCATAGAGGGCTGTCGGATATTCAACCAGATGGACGACTTCATCGAGAAGACCTTCATCCATTGGAATTTTCCAGCCTTTTTCTTGCTCCATCCCTTTGATTTGCTCCACGATGATCGCGCGGCGCTCAGCTGGATTGACGAGTACGTGCTGTTCTGCCAGCTTGCTTACGTATTCCTCTGGATGGTTCAGTTCCACCTCGGTACCCAGGAAACGGTGTCCGCGGGAGATGCGTCCGCTTTGAACTCCAGCGATTTCAAGAGGAATGAGCTCTTCACCGAACAGAGCTACGAGCCAGCGAATCGGACGAACGTACTTCAAATCTCTTGCGCCCCAACGCATATTTTTCGGGAAATTCATGCTAGTGATCACGTCGCTAAGCTGTGGAAGCAACTCTGTTGTCGCTTTTCCTACTTCCGATTTGCGCGCATGAACATATTCAATCCCGTTCACTTCTTTAAAATACAACTGATCTGGCTCGACGTTATTGCTGCGCGCAAAGCCGAGTGCCGCCTTGGACCAGTTTCCCGCTTCGTCTTGCGCGATTTTGCGAGCCGGTCCTTTTGCTTCTTCATTGCGGTCAGGCTGCTTTTCCGCGAGGCCGTTGATCAATAGAGCAAAGCGACGAGGTGTTTCCAGTGCAGTGATTTGATCAAATGGTACACGCTCAGCCGTCAGCCATTTTTCCACTTTTTCTTTGAACTGTGCCGCAGTTTGCGCAACAAAACGCGCAGGCATTTCTTCCAATCCAACTTCAACGAGCAAATCGCGCTTACTCATTCGTATCCTCTCCCTTCTCACTCACCACTTGACCATCCGCTTGTGCATTCCCCTTTTGCAGAAGCGGGAAACCGAGACGCTCACGCTCAGCGTAGTAGGTCTGCGCTACTTCACGAGACAGATTGCGAACACGAGCGATGTAACCCGTACGCTCCGTCACACTAATCGCCCCACGCGCATCCAAAAGGTTGAAGGTATGAGAGCATTTCAATACATAATCATACGCCGGGTAAACAAGGCGCTCTTTCATCAGACGCTTTGCTTCTGCTTCATACGTATTGTAGAGCGTAAACAGCATGTCTACATCAGACAGTTCAAAGGTGTATTTGGAATGCTCGTATTCAGGCTGCAGGAACACGTCACCGTACGTAAAACCATTGACCCACTCCAGGTCAAACACATTTTCTTTTTCTTGAATGTAGGAAGCCAGACGCTCCAAACCATACGTCAGCTCTACGGCTACCGGTTTGCACTCCAGTCCGCCCACTTGCTGGAAATAGGTGAACTGGGTAATTTCCATTCCGTCCAGCCACACTTCCCAGCCAAGCCCCCATGCACCGAGTCCTGGATGCTCCCAGTTGTCTTCTACGAAGCGGATGTCGTGCTCCAATGGCTCGATCCCAAGTTCACGCAGGCTCTCCAAATAAAGCTCTTGGATATTGTCTGGAGACGGCTTCATGATGACTTGGAACTGGTGGTGCTGATACAAACGGTTCGGGTTTTCTCCGTAGCGTCCATCTGCCGGGCGACGGGAAGGTTCTACATAGGCCACATTCCATGGCTCAGGACCAATGGAGCGAAGGAAGGTCATCGGGTTTAATGTTCCTGCACCCTTTTCTACGTCGTACGGCTGGACAATCAGGCAATTTTGCTTTGCCCAAAAGTTTTGCAGCGTCAAAATGATGTCTTGAAATGTCATTTTCATGCTTTTTCCTCCTCAAATAAAAAACCTCCCGCCTCTACACTGTCTGGTGCGACAGTGTAGGGACGAGAGGATTCTCGCGGTTCCACCCTACTTGGCGAATCGTATGTTCGCCCACCTTCAATAAAAAAATGCTCCGGAACGCCCTTCATCAGCTTGGTGACCAGGCTCTCACTCTCCCTGGTTCGCTTTTCACAGCCAGTGGCCGACTACTCTTTTCCTTCATAGCAACATGTACGTATCAAGTTGGTATTTATCATACCGAAAAGAAAAACGGATGTCAATTAATCACTGCGATCCGTCTGCGTCATCTTTTCCATTCGTTCGAGCTGTTCCAGAAACGCGCGACTTTTCAGCCTCAAATCAAGATGCTCATCCATGAAGCTTCTCGTCACATGCTTGAGCTGATTACGGGTCGCAGGCTTCACCTCGATATCCCCCAACCGCTCCAAATCAAATACCTGGAACAGCCTAAGCAGCTTCCAGGTCGAGGGGGTGACCGCCAGCGCATATGGATCAGAGATCTGACAAATGGGGCACAACAGCCCCCCTTGCGACACACTGATCGCATAAGGTTCGCGCTGTTCGCCACAGTTTACACAAGCGGAAAGCTGGGGAGAAATACCTGCCACCATCAGCATTTTCGTCTCAAAAATTCGGCATAGAATTTCTGGGTCCCGCCCTTCATCCAGATGACGAAAGGTTTGGAGCAAAAGCTGAAATAAAAAGGGATTGGGCTCACGCTCATGTGTCAACCGATCCAAAAGCTCTGCTATGTATGCGGCATAAGCCGTTGTGTTCAAGCTTTGCCGCAATTCCCGGAAAGAGTCCATGATATCCCCCTGGGAGAGATCAGGCATCCCTGTTCCGGGTCCCGCCTTGCATAAGTAGTATCCATGTGAAAACAACTGGGAGACGGCAGCAAGACGGCTCTTTGTCTTTTTAGCGCCACGGGCCATCATGGCGAGTTTGCCGTTCTCCCGGGTAAACAACGTCACCACTTTGCTGGACTCACCATAGTCCACACTGCGGATGACAATTCCTTCCCACTTTACAAGCATGCCTGCGTGTCACCCAATTCTTCCTGGGCGAATTCAAACGAGGTCTCCTCAGAGGACCCATCCGCTTGATGGTGATCCTTGTAGAGAAGGTATGCATGGATGTCACCGGTTGAAGCGAAAACTCTCCAAGAAAAGTCACGAAGCATGTTGCATCATCCTTTCCTACATCGGGTCTATCCACTTTCCTTCTTAGAATCACCTGTGCCCGTTATTCTATCCCTTGGAAAATTTAACGTGTATAAAGCTTCATTTTTCCTGACGGATTATTCTTCGTTGTAGAATCCAAAGTTGCGCAGCATCCTCTCCTGATTGCGCCAGTCTTTTTTCACCTTGATCCACAGCTCCAGGAAGACCTGATCGCCCAGCAGACGCTCAATATCTTTGCGCGCGCGACGCCCGATCTCTTTTAGCATCTGACCCTTTTCCCCGATCAAAATGCCGCGTTGCGAATCCCGCTCCACGTATATAGCTGCGTAAATGTAGAGAGTCTTTCCATTTTCTCCGCGCTTCATCTCTTCCACGACAACAGCGATCGAGTGAGGCACTTCTTCACGGGTTAAGTGGAGCACCTTTTCCCGGATCAATTCTGCCACGACAAAACGCTCTGGATGGTCAGTTACTTGATCTGCCGGATAGTACATCGGGCCTTCTTCCATCTCGCCCATGATCGCTTGGGTCAACGAGCCGGTGTTGTTGCCCTCCAAAGCAGAAATAGGAACAATCTGCTTAAAATCATACAATTTGCGATAATCGTCAATAATCGGCAACAAAGCCTCTGGATGTACTTTGTCAATCTTGTTGATGACCAAAAATACAGGCGTCTTCACCTGCTTAAGACGTTCTATGATATACTCATCACCGGCTCCGCGCTTTTCTGTTGCATCTACGACGAACAAGACCAGATCTACTTCGTTCAGCGTATTTTCGGCCACGGAGACCATATAGTTGCCCAATTTCGACTGAGGCTTGTGTATACCTGGCGTATCAATGAAGATAATTTGCCCTTCCTCTGTCGTATGGACGGCTGTAATTTTGTTGCGAGTAGTCTGTGGCTTGTTGGACATGATTGCGATCTTATGTCCAACGATATGGTTTAACAGCGTTGATTTTCCGACGTTGGGTCTGCCCACAATGGAGACAAAGCCCGATTTAAATGCTTTCTTGGTCTTGCGATTATCCACGTAAATCCTCCTTGGTGAAAGCCCCTGGGAGCAGGGCTGATACTGTCGTTTCCCAAACATCTCCCTTTAAATTGGTCAAAATGACCGGCATATTAGGCGGGCACAGCTCTGCCATGACTTGACGGCACGCTCCGCAGGGAGAAACCGCTTGTGGGGTATCCGCTGCCACAGCAAGGGCTGTATATGTGCGATCCCCTTCGGAATAGGCTTTGAACAATGCTGTACGCTCTGCACAGTTGCACAAAGAATACGCGGCATTTTCGATATTTCCGCCCAAATATACTTTACCACTATCAGTCAATAGGGCAGCTCCCACCTGAAACTTGGAGTAAGGCACATAGGCCAGCTTCCTTGCTTCAATTGCTTGGGCCAGTAAAGATTGTTTATCCATTCTCATCATTCCTCATATCGTTAGTCTCTATCATAGCGCGAGTGTTTGCAGGGGTTTATTGGTTCTACAACCAGTGCGCTACCTTGTCCAGCAAGGGGGGACCAAATACAAGGATCCCAATGGCTACAGACACTATAGCGGCGACCAAAACAGCACCAGCACTTGCATCCTTGGCTATTTTCGCCTTGGCGTGCCAGTTGGGGGAAGCGAGGTCAACAGCAGCTTCCACTGCTGTATTAACCAGCTCTAGCGCAAAGACCAGCCCGATAGAAAAAAAGACCAGCAAAACATCGCTGCGGGGAGTCTGCAGCCACCAAGCCGCCGCCAGCACAATTGTGGCAGCGGCTACGTGGATTCGCATGTTTCGCTGAGTCTTTACGGTATGAACAATTCCTTGCAGGGCGTAAGAAAAACTACGCACAAAGCGACGCCATTGTTTCAACGTAATCTCCTACCTCGTCAAGCCAATTTGCTCCAATACTGCTTCTTGACGGGAAAACATCTCTTTTTCCTCTTCTGGAGTCCCATGGTCATAGCCCAGCAGATGAAGAAATCCGTGTACGACGAGAAAACCCAGCTCCCGCTCAAACGAATGACCGTAGTCCGTTGCTTGCTCGTGTGCTTTGGGAACGGAAATGATGATGTCCCCCAGCATGTTGGGAAGCTCGTCCGCTTCGCTCTCATCGAAGAAAATCTCCATTTCGCCTTCACCGGGCTCGTTCATGGCAAAGGATAAGACATCCGTCGGACGATCCACGCCACGATAGTCACGATTCAGCTCGTGGATTCGCTCATTATTGACCAGTGTAACCACGACTTCACCGTTCACATCTTCTCGAACCGCCGCAGCTTCCAGGCAGCGCACTAACAAATCTTGCAGACTTTCATCGAGCGGTTCGATTTCTTCATGAAGAATTTCTACAGATAACACAGATGAACGATCTCCTTTATCCTTGCAATTTATCAATAGCCGTGCTCGACTTCTTCTTTGGCATAAGCGGCGATGATTTTTTGTACCAGGCTGTGGCGAACGACGTCCCCTTCTTGGAAGTGAATGAAGGTTACATCGGCAATTCTGCTTAGGATGCGCTCAGCTTCCCGTAGACCAGACTTCTTTCCTTTGGGCAAATCAACCTGAGTAACGTCACCGGTAATAACCATTTTGGAGCCGAATCCGAGACGAGTCAAAAACATTTTCATTTGCTCGGGAGTGGTATTTTGCGCTTCGTCCAAAATGACGAACGAGTCTTCCAATGTACGACCGCGCATGTACGCCAGTGGTGCAACTTCGATCAACCCGCGTTCCATCATTTTAGCTACTTGCTCGTTGCCAAGCATGTCATACAGAGCATCATAGAGCGGACGTAGATACGGGTCTACCTTTTCTTGCAGATCCCCTGGCAGGAAGCCGAGGCTTTCTCCTGCTTCTACAGCCGGTCTGGTAAGAACGATCCGTTTTACGCGTCCATTTTTCAGAGCGCTTACTGCCGTAACTACCGCCAGATACGTTTTTCCAGTTCCCGCAGGCCCGATTCCAAAAACGATATCGTGCTTCTTGATTGCTGACAGGTAGTGACGCTGTCCCAATGTTTTCGCACGAATGAGCTTTCCTCGCTGAGTGCGGGCAACCTCTTCATCATACACATCCAAAAGCGCTGCAGCTTCGCCCCGGCCAATCAGCATCATCGCATACGAAATGTCGCGCTCAGACAGTGCAATCCCTCTGCGAATCAACTGCAGCAAGATCGTAATCAGCTCAGATAGTTTTTCCACTTCCGGTTTGTCGCCGCTAATTACCAGTTCTCCCTCTCGGGTCATGATTTTGGCGGAGTGTTTTTCCTCGATCAGCTTTAGGTACGCGTCGTGTGGTCCAAACAACAGCAAGGCCTCAGATGCGTCTGAAAATGGGATTCTTACCTCATCTTGTACGTGCAACAGGCTTCCATCTCCTTGCAACGGTTATCAGCAAATAGCGTCATGGATTGCCGTTATTCGCTGGTGTCTGGGTTAAACCCACTAGAGGTTGTTCAGCGGCAATATCTTCAATGACGGAAAAATGAATGCTTACGTAAACTTTACCATTCTCTGATGTGACGTGCAAAACTTTTTCGTCCTGAATGAACGCATCCTTCCCCGCCTTTTGCAGGATATCCTCTCTCGCAAATCGTTTGGCGAGCTCTGCAGCTTCGTCCGCACTCATTTGCTCCGAGACTGGCTCTGTCTCTAACTGGGTGACAGTCTTCCATCCGATTGGAGAAGTGTAGCCTGCGTAGGAGGGCACAAACCGTTCTTCCGAGCTCTGGGAAAGAGCGAAGGACTGCTTGTTTAATGGCCATATTTGAATAGCGTAGGAACCGACCAGCAAATACTGCTGCATCTGTTTTTCTCCTGTTAACCGGTAGTGCGTCTGGGTGAGCGGAACAGAGGCATTGCTGACATACCACACCTCTCCCTGGACTTTCCCCCGTGCTGAAACCGCCTGTTGACGCGAATCGTTGCCAATGATCCCGGAAATGAGAACCTGTCCCTTCTCGACCATCTGGTTATTGGTCACCTGACTTTGCCCAACTTCCGGAAGGATCTTGTGAATCACTGCCCTCTTTTTCGCGACCAGATGACGTGGTCCTGTGGCGAGAGGCTGTACGGGCTCCTCCTTCTCAACGACTTGGAGCAATACTTTGGTCCCTTTCATTTCAATACCGATCCATGTTGTTTCAGGCAACAGACTCAATAATTCTTTTTGTAAAAGTAGCGGTTGTTTTAGTTTGACCTTCCAAGCCCCTTCTTTAATCCCGATTTGCTCAGCAGCACGAATAACTCTTTGGGGATCGATATGTTTTGTTCCGCTTACTTCGACACTCCATATAAACGAGGAGAGCATGTACAATCCTATGAAAAAAAGAAAAGCACCGATGGCAAGTCCTGAGCGTCTGCGCACCCGGAGAAGCCAAAATGGGAGGCCATCGCGCTGTTCTACATGACTGCGACAGCCTGTCTCTTTTAGTAAAGGCCGCAAGCGAAAATAGTCACGGATCAGGATGTCACAACGACTGATTTCCGAGCCCACCCTGCGAATATTCCAGATCCGGATGCCGTCACGTACAGCCATATTCAACAAACGCTCAAACCGTTTTCCCCGCACCGTTATAGTGATATGTCCGTCCACCCATTCTCTCAGTCCATTTCGCATATGTGTGATCCCCCACCTTCCTCGTGTTAGGAGCCTTGAGGCCCAGTCTCCAGAAATTTCACCCCGCCAATTCTACCTTCCAAAAGCACTTCCTCCGGCAAAATAGCCCTGATGACTAACTGTTCACCAGAGACAATCATCTGACCATTCGTGAGCAGCAAGCGGAGTTCTTTTTCACTAAAGTGGAGGACTCCCCGGTGGTTCTCTATGTACATTTGCAAATGACCGATCATGGTAATGCGCGGGACTTCCAAGACCACATCTTGCGGCAGATCCAGCACCCCTCCGGCCAATTGGCGCAGACGGCGGCTCCAACGCTTCATGGATAAGCCCCCCTTCTATCGGCGCAATACGCCCATTGTCTTTTGCGAACCTCTCTACCATTCGAGCAAAACCGTTCTTACCTATGGGTATGCGAGTGATCAAAGTGGCATTACTGCAAAAAAATACCCTTGCCGCTTCGATAAAAGCAGCAAGGGCGTGCACGTCCTTTTCCGTAGTAAGTAAATTTACGTACATCACGGTCTAAGGCAGCCTGTTCAACTATCTACTCCAACACGGTCGCCTAACCTGGCCGAGTCCTCGGTAAAGTTTTTTACGGACTCAACCGGAGCAGTGGTACTATATTTTGAAAGCGCCTTCCATTTTTTTATGACTCGTTTTACTTTTTCCGCTGAACATCCGCAGGCGATCGCTGTCTCGTATATGGATTTATTCTCGAGGATGACAAGTCGAATCACCTTTTGACGGAAACGGCCCATTTGATCATAAAGTTGTTGATTCATTGCTTGTCCACTACCCCTCACCCATTGTTGGGAGAATTTTCTATATGATCAGGATAGTAAATCGTGATTCGATAAACAAGACTAGACATTCGCTAACTTTCGACAAAAAGAAAAACAGATGAACGGACGCCCACCTGTTTTTCATCAGTTATTATGCATTTCTTTTTCTGGAAGCTGGTGAAGCATAGGGTGCCTTGGAACGGGGTTCCCCAAAAATAAGCGCCCACTTCATTCCTTCCCTGGGATCCACTTTCAATGGCTGTAAAGCTGCTTGCTTTGATTCAGATGGCAACGTATGACCGGTGTTACCCACCCGCAGGGAAGGACCGTTGGATGCACGAGTAGGCTCTGCAAAGGCCCATTCCTGCTCAACACCGACTCCCTCCATAGACTCAGGCTGGATCGGTTCATATTTCACGGAAGCACGCACTGCTTTGCGCTCCTGTGCTACCTCTGATGGTGGCGACACCGGAAAACGTTTAGGGTCACTCACAGGTGTGAGAGTACGCGGGAGCTTGCCTTGCGTCATTTTTTTGCCACCTTTTCCAAAGACCTTGTAACCCAGATACGCTAAAATGACGAACCAAAACTTTCCAATGAGTGGCAATACCCAACCAAAAAGGTCAAAGACGAGATCTAGGAGATCTTCCATCGCAATCGCCCTTATTCCTTCTCGTCAGGCGTAGGATCTTGTTTGCCACCTGGATGCCCGAAAGATTGGCGCATTTGCGTATCTGCTGAGATGTTTTGCATGTTGTAATAATCCATTACACCCAATTTTCCACTTTTCAATGCTTCTGACAGGGCGAGTGGAACCTGAGCTTCTGCTTCCACAACTTTCGCCTTCATTTCTTGCACCCTCGCGATCATTTCCTGCTCTTGGGCAACCGCCATAGCGCGACGCTCTTCCGCTTTTGCCTGGGCAATGCGTTTGTCTGCTTCCGCTTGGTCGGTTTGGAGTTGCGCACCGATGTTTTTTCCTACATCTACGTCTGCGATATCAATCGAGAGAATTTCAAATGCAGTTCCTGAATCCAATCCTTTGTTCAAAACCGTTTTCGAAATCAAATCTGGATTTTCCAATACGTCCTTGTGACCATTCGACGAACCAATGGTCGAGACAATCCCTTCACCTACGCGAGCAATGATCGTTTCTTCACCCGCACCACCGACCAATCGGTCAATGTTTGCACGAACGGTAACTTTCGCTTTTGTGCGCAGTTCAATCCCGTCCTTCGCCATTGCAGCTACGACTGGAGTTTCAATCACTTTCGGGTTAACGCTCATCTGTACCGCTTCCAGCACATCACGACCGGCCAAATCAATAGCTGCCGCACGTTCAAAGCCAAGTGGAATATCTGCACGCTGAGCTGCCACCAGTGCGTCTACTACGCGGTCAACGTTACCACCGGCGAGGTAATGGCTTTCCAGTTGGTTCGTATCGAGCTGCAATCCTGCTTTGCGAGCCTTAATCAATGGATTGACGATCCGCGATGGGACAACGCGACGCAGACGCATAGCCACCAGTGTAATGATCCCAATATTCACACCCGATGCAAGTGCTGAAATCCAGAGCATGACTGGGACAAATGAGAAGAAAATCGAAAGGGCGACAATTGCTACCGCCACCATAAATATGAGAGGAATCAAACCACTTTCTAACATCGATCTATCACTCCTTTTGTTCTTGTTCAGCTACAACAACTCGCGTGCCTTCTACCTGCACCACGACAACCGCTGTACCTGCTGCGATAAATCCGCCGACAGAGACGGCGTCGACGCGATTACCCTCTAGCTTTACTACACCAGCAGGGCGCAGGGGAGTCAAAGCAATACCTGTTTTCCTATGCAGCCCACGCTGATCACGAGGTGCCACATATCCTTCCTCGTTGCGCTGTATGTCACCTAGAATAAACTTGTTAAACAAGCCCTTGACTCCATATCGTTTCACAAGCAGGAAAGTTACGATGGCTGTAATTAACGCTGCTACACCTAATGAGGCGAGTCCCTGCTGCGTATCGTAGGCAGCCATCACCAGACCGGTCACGATGCTGATGAAACCAATTGCACCAACGATTCCGCCTGGCAGAAAAATCTCGAGAATCATGAGTAAAATACCGATCACAAACAGGCCGATGTGGAGCCAGTTCGCAAAACCTGCTACGTAATGTCCAAAGAAATATAGACCAAACGAAACCAGGGATATCGTTCCTGCGACACCAAAACCAGGTGCAAACAGTTCGACCACGATCCCAACCAATCCGATAACCAAGAGGGCACTCATGACAAACGGGCTAGTGACAAAGCGTGCCACCTTTTCCCCGCCGGTAGGCTCAATGGCCTGCAGCGAGTCAGCCTGAATGCCGAGCTTAGCGAGCAGTTCTTCCTTTCCAGAGACGACCTCGTCGGCATAGCCCAGTTTCTTTGCTTGCTGGGCATCCAGTGACAGCACGGTTCCTTTTGGCTTCAAGCCCGGAAACTCAGTGTCGATTTCGACCATCGCCCTGGCCACTTCAGGGTTGCGTTTGTTCAGTTCGGCAGCTGCCTTCATTTTGTTGCTCCAACCGGAGATGAACTTAATATCGGCTGCATTCCCCGCTAAATCAATCGGCGTGGCAGCTCCCATGCTGCTTCCCGGAGTCATAATGATTTCATTTGCATTCAACGCGATATAGGTCCCAGCGGAGAATGCTTGGTTATCAATGTAAGCGATGACATGTATGGGAGATTGGCGGATCAACTGTCCGATCTGATCAGCAGCATTCACTTCGCCACCCGGCGTATTGATATGCAAGATGACAAGGTCTGCCTGCTGCTCCTGTGCTTCTGCAAAGGCTCTGTGCAAAAAGCTCTCCAATCCTCGCTCAATCGTGCTGTCTACAGGAATCCAGACCGCTTTGTGATAGGACTTTGCTGTCGTGGTGGGGGGAGAAAGAAACATCGTCAACCCCATCATCAGGCAGAGAAGCGAAAATAGCAAGCGCACTCGGCGTAAAGCTGGCCTTGTTGCATACATTGCATGTACCTCCTTTCCTCGTATCAGCTTCAACTTATGCCCTTTAAGGTATACGAAGGAAGGAGCAGATCGTTTCGCTTTTTTGACAATAAATCAAAGAAAGGCGAAAACAAAAAGAGAAACCCAACCTTCATCGGGTTGAGTTTCTCTGTTCGTATCTATATGAGGTGTTACTCGTCTACGATGGTAGTTCCTCAGATACAATCTTTTGCACGAGGTTTCCGTCTGCTCTGCCTTTCACTTTCGGCATGATCGCAGCCATTACCTTGCCCATCTCCTTTTTAGAGGTGGCATTGGTCGCTGCGATACCTTCCCGAACGATGTCGCGAATTTCATCATCGCTAAGCTGAGCGGGTAAGTAGGCGGAGAGCACGTCTATCTCTTCGCGCGATTTCGAGGCAAGTTCCACGCGGCCTGCCTTTTCAAATTCGTGGAGGGATTCACGGCGTTGTTTTAACTCACGAGTCAAGATGGTCAGCACTTCGTCGTCAGACAAAAGTCTGCCCTTGTTAATCTCTTCATTCTTTAACGCGGCTTTCACCATGCGAATAACAGAGAGTTTTAGAACAGCTCTGTCCTTCATTGCTTGCTTCATATCTTGATCGAGTCGCTCCATTACACTCATGATGGGCCCTCCGTCAATTAAAACTTGCGCTTACGAGCTGCTTCGGATTTCTTTTTACGCTTGATGCTAGGCTTCTCAAAGTGGCGACGTTTACGCAGTTCCGCCATCACCCCGGATTTTGCGCTTTCACGCTTAAAGCGGCGAAGTGCGCTATCCAAAGACTCGTTTTTCTTGACTCGAATTTCTGCCATTTGTCTTCCCTCCCTCCGCTAAAACCGTGGGACGCCTGAGTCGATCGTACGAACAGACTGTCACACTTCATTATAGGATACAGACCCAAAGAAGGTCAACCTTTACTTCATTTTTATTCGGTAAAGCCTGCCAAAAAGTGATAATGAATGTGGAATACTTCTTGTCCGCCTTCTTTTCCACAGTTATTAATCAAGCGAAATCCTTTGACGTTAAGCTTCCCTGCGAGTGTTTGCGCTACCTGATGAATATGACCAATCAATGGCAAATCTGCTTCCGTCACATCCATCAGTGTAGGGATCGGCTTACGTGGGATAATTAGTAGATGCACTGGCGCTTTTGGTGCTATATCGTGAATGACGATCACTTGCTCATCCTCATATTCCAGACGTGCTGGTATTTCACCCTCCATGATTCTCGTAAAAATGCTTTTTTCCATGGTAATGCCCCTTTCGTTTCTATTTGCGTAAGTGATGAACTGCCTATGTATGAAAAGATAGTATCATGATAGCGGACAGTCTCGGCGAAAACAATCCTTCTTGCGCCACTTTTGTCTTGCGGCTGGATCATGCGCGTGGTAGCATGACTTCGAGGTTGGATCGAAGCACAAGAAAAAGGAGTTCGTGGACATGATACCAATTGCACTGGAGCAGGCAGCGATTAAAGCAGAAGGGCTGGTCCTTGCTGGTCCCCCGAGACTTGCCTTATCGTCCGTTCACTTTGATACCCGACAGCTAACATCGGGGTCTTTGTTTGTGGCGCTAACGAGCGGTGAACGAGATGGACATGATTTTCTCCTGCAAGCGGTCGAAAAAGGAGCAGCTGCCGCGATTGTTTCAAACCAAGAGAAAATCCCTGCACAACTGCCAGAGGGTTTCGGGCTGATTCTCGTAAATGACACTCTGCGCGCTTTTCAAAAGCTGGCTGCCGCCTATCGCAAAGAATTTTCTCTCCCCCATATTGCAATCACCGGAAGTATCGGCAAAACGACCGTTAAGGACATCGTTGCTCACGTTTTAGAGAGCCAAGGTCCGGTATACAAAACGTACAAGAACTTAAACAATCATCTCGGAGTGCCCTTCTCCCTCCTTCAAGTAGAGGAAGAGCATCATGCGGCTGTTCTGGAGCTTGGAATGAACCACGCCGGAGAAATTGATCTCATCGCCTCCCTCGTCAAGCCACAGATCAGTGTCATTACGTTTATTGGAGAATCGCATCTGGAGTTCTTTGGCACGCGTGAAAAAATTGCTCTCGCCAAGGCTGAGCTGCTCCCACACACGGCTCCTGACGGCCTTGTGCTGTTGAACAAGGACTCGGAATATCTCCCAATGGTAGCTCACCTTTATCCAGGCGAGATCATGTATTACTCCGTTACTGAACCTGCCGATTTGTGGGCCGAGCATATCCAGCCTACGGATACTGGCACACGTTTTGATATTTGCTTCGCTTCAGGTGAGCGCTTCGCTGCTTTCATTCCTCTATTCGGTAAACATAGCGTGCTCAATGCGCTACCGGCTGTAGCCATTGCCAAACGGTTGGGAATGACCATGGAGCAAATCGCCGATGCATTAGCGACTACAAAGCTCTCCGCCATGCGTTTTGAACAGGTGAATTCCCGTCATGGCGCTCTCTACATCAGCGACGCCTACAATGCCAGCCCTACTTCGATGGAAGCCGCGATCCGCACATTCGCAGAACTGTTTCCAAGCCGCCAAAAGGTACTCGTCCTTGGTGACATGTATGAGATGGGACCAGAAAGCCAGGCAATGCATGCTCAGGTCGGCACGAATATCAATGAGCTGGCAAGCAGCTTTGAGCTGCTCGTGACAATCGGTGAGGACAGCCGCTATCTGCATGCTGCTTACGAAGGAGCCAAGCTCCATTTCACCACGAAAACAGAGGCCCTGGAAGCTCTACTGCCTCTGCGTGATGCGAGCCACGCCTTTTTGTTCAAGGCTTCCCGTGGGATGGAGCTGTGGACGATGCTGACTGATTTAGAGAACCACGAGTAAACAAGAAGACGCCACTCCCTTCCATAAAGGAGATGGCGTCTTTTTTACTTCTCCCACAGTCGTTCAACGCTAGTCAGTGTATTATTCTCGAAGCTCAGTTTGTAGATATCGGGTTTCGTCGTCTTTTTCCAAAAGGCAAAATCATATTGCTTGTCGTAATGATTCATAATGATCGTCATGATATTTCCGTGGATGCCTATCGCTAACTTTTTCCCCCGATGATTCTCCACTACTTCCCGCAGGGCTACTACCCCTCTGTTGCCAGCGACCGTGTTGGATTCTCCCCCAGGGTAGGCAAAGTCTGGATTGTCAAAAACCTTAGCTATTGCCTGTTCAAAATCGTCGAATGGATAGTCCCAAGCGGCTAAATCTCGCTCGCGAAACCTTGGCTCAATGATGATTTCGCATTTCTGTTGCCGGGCTGCCGCTTCGATCGTTTGCTTGGCGCGGGCATAATGACTGGAGATAAAAACGTCAATCTGCTCCGCTTCCAAGATTTCGGCTACTTTTCTCGCATCCTGCCACCCTTTTTCCGATAATCCTCTCGTCTCCTCCTGGTCAGGTGAAAAAGGCGATTCAGCGTGACGTACCATGTAAATTTGTGTAATCATTGTCTGCCACCTTTCCAACATACCGCTCTTTTTGAAATCTTCGCATTCAAGCAAGCTGGATGTTCATCGCTTTAGCGTTGCTCATATAAGCGGAATTCCTCATCAGCCTTGTCTGTCGAATAATGGGTAAAATGAGTGGAAGCCAGATCAGCGAAATAATAGGATTTACCATCCTTCGCCCAGCCGATCAGACGGAAATTATCAAAAGCATCCAAATAAGTACCCAACATCTTGCTATCTACTTGATCACCGAAAGGATGGCTGAACTTTGTCGGTTCTTTGAAAAAAAACAGTAACATATAAGCATCTCGGGAACTTGCTGCCCCCATGAAGAGTTCTTCAGCAGCAAATTGATGCCCAATTGGCGACCAAATGATCTTTTTCAGGTATGGAGGGAACCCGTTCATTTTCAGGACTATTTTTTTCCCCGTTTGCAAATCCAGAACGTATTGCTCCTGGCCTGTATTCATGTAACGATATCTCATGTCGCTTGAGTACGAAGGAAACGCGGTCATTTTGTGCTCGTACGTAAGGCCAGTCGGCAGGTCCAATTCCTTATACACTGTTTGGGTCTGATAAAACAGCTTTTTGGAATTGGGCGTCCAGTAAAACTTCTCTTCCGGGCCGAATAGATCCTGTTTCCAAGCGTATTGGTCATTCATTTTCACCTGAAAAGTAGGCAGGTGCTGCAGGTACAGATGGGCACTTCCCTTTGCATCGGAAGATTTTTCGTCTTTTCGGGTAAAAGCTATGTACTGTTCATCCGTTGAGACAGAAAAATCGAGAACAGGATACTGGGCAACCGTCGGGACGAGTACTGTCTTTTTGCCGTCAGCCAAAGTGAGCCTTACGATGCCTCCATTTTCACGGATGTAGAGCACGTCCTGCTTCGGGGACCATTTGGCGAAGCCAGACAATTGCGTCAGCTTTTTCGTCTGCATATCGTACAGGAATGGAATCGTTGGATCTGCCTTTGCGTATCCGATTCGCTCTCCGTACACAAATCTCCCCGTCGGTGATATGTTTGCGCGATGAATCAAAGGCATGTTGGTTTCGATTTTTTTGAGCTTGCCATCCGGAGTCGCTTGATAGATGACAACCGAGTCTGGCTGGCGGGGATCCGGTTTGGCAGGAGCAAAAGGAGCAGGGGCAGCTGTACCGATTTGGACCGGAAATAGGGATGTTAGCAAGGTAACCAGTAAGAATGAGGTCAGCAAGCGTCGTTTCATCGAGGGGCCTCCCAAAATGTATTCGATACAAAGACGCATCTTTCCAGCTTTTGGTTTCAATATTTTAAATAAAAATGAAAAAAAGGTGCCATCTCACAGCACCTTTTTACGTACAGTCTCTTCCAGCTATTCTAATTCTTCTG
Source organism: Brevibacillus sp. NRS-1366 (assembly GCF_050467985.1). Lineage (NCBI taxonomy): Bacteria > Bacillati > Bacillota > Bacilli > Caryophanales > Paenibacillaceae > Brevibacillus > Brevibacillus sp. NRS-1366. The sequence goes on from NZ_JBITPN010000010.1 coordinate 32,992, forward strand.
CATCTACGATGTTTCGTTGTTTGTCAGTATGGCGTTCAATACCCAATTGCACCAAACGATCGATCAGCTCGCTGTAGCTCACACCCGCTGCCTGGAAGAGCATCGGATACATGCTAAACGGCGTGAAGCCCGGCATCGTATTCACTTCATTGATGTACAGCTTATCGTTTTTCTCATCCCAGAAGAAATCAACACGGGAGAGGCCGGAGCCATCCAAAGCCTGGAAAGCCGTTTTGGCAACCTCGGAGATTTGCTCTGCTACATGCTCCGGGATCATCGCAGGGATGGATAATTCCGTACCTGCCCCTTTGTACTTCGCTTCGTAATCGTAAAATTCTTTCGCTGCTTTGATTTCTCCCACAACGGAAGTAATCAGCTCTTCGTTGCCAAGAACGCCAATTTCCAATTCCCGCGCCTCGACAAATTCTTCTACGATCAATCGGCGGTCAAACTTGGCAGCAAGCGCCAGAGCATGTGCCAGCTCTGTGCGGTTTTTCGCCTTGCTAATCCCTACACTCGATCCCATGTTGACTGGCTTCACAAAGCATGGATAACCCAGCTCACGCTCTATTTTGTCCATCACTTCATCTTGATTCTTTTCCCATTGCGAACGCAAAAGGCCCACATATTTGACTTGTGGCAAGCCTGTTTGGGCAAAGACCGTTTTCATCATCCATTTGTCCATTCCCACAGCAGAGGCCATTACGCCTGTTCCAACGTAGGGTAGGTTCGCCAGTTCGAGCATTCCCTGAATCGTCCCGTCCTCGCCATTCGGTCCATGAACGACAGGAAATATGACATCAACCTGCTGTCCAATGCCAAAAAGGGAAGCTGGTTTGCTCGCTGCAATCACTTCCTGTCCGTTGTCGCTACTCACTATGGATTTATCCCCCGGCATGAGGCGAAGCGCATCAATCTTCTCTGGCAACTGCCCTGCAACTGCCTCTCCTTTTACCCAAGAGCCATCGAGCTGTACATAAATCGGGGTAACCTCGTATCTATCTGCATTAACTGCCTTCATGATGGATAAGGCCGTCCGCAATGAAACCTCGTGCTCCGAGGATTTTCCTCCGTAAATAATACCTAGGCGAATCTTATCGTTTCCCATCTGTGCCATGCTCCCTTCATCTCCACGGACACACAAAAAAGTCTATCCAGTTTCGTTTTCTCTCCTATGTTATGCAAAAGCCCATTTATCTGCTCTATTATCGGGCTAAAGCTCGTCATTTAGCATACACAAACCTCAAGCCAAATACAAGAGACCCAAGAATCACCCAATGCCTCCCTTTATCATATCATAGTCAATAAACTTCCTGTCATGGAGCTACTTGGTTGGGGGACTGTCCATGAGAGATTATCTGCTGTTTTGTACGTATTGCTCCTCTTATACTTTGCTGCACAGCTTCGACAAAGATAGTGGGTCATTTTTGGGGGAGTATTCCCTTTTGCACAATGAGTACACCAGAGACAACATCGTGGTAAACAAGTTCTTGCTCGCCCACCTGGGTCATACCATCCGAACAATTCCCTCCCAGACAGATGACTACCGCGAAATTATTTGCAGCGCCTCTCACTTTTTGGAAGACGATATCGACAAGTACGTAGAAGAAAGTCAGGACAGAGCCAAATATCATGAGCGCGATCGCAAAAGCGAGCGCGAAATCGGACAGGTGCAATTGTATCTCATCGAACATCTGCTTTCCCACGAGCTGCAAATGTTGAGCCAGATACGGGCTGCTACCCCCGCAGAAGGACAAGTCATGCTAGGCAAAGAGCTTGGGATCAAACAGTCGCTTGAGCTTGTACGTCGCGTGATGAACGATAATCAGTTTGCGTAAACCATTCTAGACCCCGTTAGATTAAACGGGGTTTTTCTTTTGCACCCCCTCGAGTCGATTTCCACGGGAGGGTATGATTATAGAGGGGTCGGTCCATTCACCATCGTTTACACACAAAAAAAAGCGCCTTTTTCTAGGCGCTTTTTCTTGAACGACAAACTATCGACGATCCCGCACCTCAAAAATGGCAAACTTGAGGTAATGCGCTTCGTCTGCACCACTGATTTGGGGATGGTCTTTCCCTGCCCCACGCCATTCGATCAGGCGCAGGATTTTCTTGGCGTCCACTGCTGCTTCTTGAATCGTTTCCAAGAACAGCTCGGGCGACATATGATACGAGCACGAAGCCGTAACCAGAAAGCCGCCTGGCCGCACCAGCTTCATCCCATGCAGGTTGATGTCCTTATAGCCGCGGCAAGCCCCTTTTACGGCTCCACGTGATTTTGCAAAAGCTGGCGGATCCAAAATAACGACATCCCAGCTTTTCCCGGCCTCCACGTTTTCACGTAAATAATCGAAGGCATTAGCTACCACGAAATCGACCCGATGCAAAAAGCCGTTCAGCGTAATATTGCGTTTTGCCGTCTCAATCGCATGCTCCGAGATATCCAAGGCTGTTACTTTCTTGGCACCGTGCTTGCACGCGTTCAATGTGAAGGAGCCTGTATGGGTAAAGCACTCCAACACCTCGGCTCCATCCCAAAACGGATTTTTGACGACCTTTCCCCGCTTGTCTACGGGTACCAGCTTTTGTTCACCGTCTGCCTCCATATTTGAGAGTGTAATGCCATGCTTTTCTCCCCAGCCCTTCATGAGCGGTGCGATGGAGGCACGGTTTTCCCGTTGATCATAGAAAAAGCCTGTCTTTTGTCCCTCAACAATATCCACGAAGTATTTGAGCCCGTTCTCCTCAATCATCACTTCACGCGGACATTCGCCGTAAAGCACTTCTTTGCTTTGGGTCAAGCCCTCCAGCTCCCTCACAGGGACATCATTTCGCAGATAGATTCCCGTCGGTTGGAACACCTCTACCAGTGCATCGCGTATCCATGTGATGCGTTGCTCCATGCCTAAGGAAAGAACCTGGACGACTAAAATATCTTCATAGCGATCCACGATCAAGCCCGGCAAAAAGTCGGCTTCACCGTACACCACCCGGCATGCCCGTGGGTTGTCTACAAACCGAGTGCGAAACTCACTGGCTTGTCTGATTTTGCGCAGGAAAAAATCATAGTCAATCGCTTCTTTGGGATCGTAGCTCAAAATGCGTACAATCATTTGCGAAGCGGGATTAATATACCCTTTAGCAAGGAAATGGCCTTTATGATTAGCTACCTCGACGATTTCTCCCGGTTCCACGTCTCCTTGAATTTCCAGTACTTCCGATTTGAAAATCCAGGGATGCCCTGTTTCCAAACGCTTTTTCCGATGTTGATTCAATAATACCTTTACCATGCTGTTGTTCCTCCTCTATTCTGGCTTTTCACTGCTGTCCTTGTATGGCGAGTACGAGTCATTTGTCATGCCTGCCCCTGTACAGGCATAGCGTTATAGTATCTCTTATTAGAAAGGGAGCTCGGCTTTGCTCACGAGTGGCGAGCATTGATAACGCGCAATTTTTGGTCACCACCCAAGTTTTTTACCCTCTAAAGAAGGAGGATCCATAGTAGTGATAGTCTCCATCCTCGCACCATTTACGTTCGGACTCAGTTTCTTTCTTTTCGGTATGTATGCCATGCGGACTGGCTTCCAAAATCTCGCTGGCAAAAAAATGGAAGAGTGGATGTCCCGATTCACTCGAACTCCGGTCCATAGCTTTTGGATTGGACTCTTAACCACATTCGTCTTGCAGAGCTCCAGTGCCGTGACGGTGCTGACGATCGGACTGACCAATGCCGGATTGATTCAGTTTACACAAACGGTAGGGATTATCCTTGGGACCAATTTGGGTACCACCGTTACAACCGAGCTGATCGCACTCAAGCTGGAATCATTCGCCATCCCGATGCTCCTGATTGGAGTGGCGCTGTGGCTGATGCCCAGACGAAACATTCGCTGTATCGGTCTCGTAGTGGCTGGTTTCGGACTCATCTTCCTCGGGATCGACACCATGAAGATCATGGCGAAGCCTCTGGAGCAATCAGAGACTTTTCGTTCCCTCTTTTTGGAAAGCAGTCATTCTATCTGGGTCGGGCTCATCACTGGCATTATTTTTACTGCTCTGATCCACAGCGGTTCTGCCACAACGGTCATTACCATGGGCTTATTAAGCCACCAAATATTATCGATGGAGACAGCCCTCGCAATCGTCTTGGGTGCCAATGTCGGTACATGCTTTACTGCAGTCATCGCCAGTATAGGAACGAATACAGCCTCCAAGCAAGTGGCCTGGTGCCACACCTTGTTTAACGTAGCAGGCGCGCTTGTGTTTTTACCCATTCTCTCCCAGCTTGCCCTGGTTAGCGCCTTTTTAACGGACAATCCTTCGATGCAGATCGCTCACTCGCAAACCATTTTCAATCTGGTCTGCTCACTCGCCGCCCTGCCTTTCGCTTCGCAGATTGCCCGCTTCATTCAATGGCTCATTCCGGATAAACGAAAGACACGCACATAAACACGTTACAACGTAAACGGAATCAGATAGAGAGAGGTGACGACGCCGGCGACAATCATCGCCATACTGGAAGCTGCCGTTTGGACAGGAGATACTCGATTCAAGCTGGCAGTACCAATGGCATGGGCACTCGTACCGACAGCAATCCCGATAGCCCAATCATCCTTGATCCCTCCCCATTTAAGAACAGGACGGGCGATCAAGACACCGATCATTCCTGTAAGTGCAGTGAAAAAGGCTGCTAGGGCAGGGACCCCGCCTATGGAGCGAGCGAGTTCCAAAGCGATCGGAGTCGTCACTGATTTGCTGAGCATGCTCCTCATCAGCGCCTCATCTGATCCGATGCACCAATGAATCAAGTAGACTGTGAAAAGAGCAACTGCGCAACCTGCACAAATACCGAGCAGCACACCTCGCCAAATGTGCGCGAACTCTCTGATTTGTTTAGCCAAAGGAACAGCGAGAGCTACCGTAGCTGGTCCCAGCCAAAAGGAAATCCACCTGCCTCCTGCAGAAAATGCCTCCCAGTCACCACTAAGCACCCACCACAAGATCCAGACCAAAATGACCGCTACGATTAAAGGCTGAAAGCGGGGAAAGCGGGATGAGATTGTCGAAGCCCCCTTGTAGCCTACGAGTGTAACCAGGATTGCAAACAGTTGACTAAGCATCGAGAGCCTTCCCTTCTTGCTTCACAGACGGCTCTGCTTTTTGCCGATGACGTTTTAAATACCACTGCACCACTCGACCCGTCACCAGCATGACAACCATCGGACCGAGGATCAGCGATAACAAAATCGGCCAAGGATCTTGGGAAATCAGCTTCATGTAAGAGGCAACCCCAACAATGATCGGCACAAAGAACAACATCATATGCCGCACAAGAAAAGAACTCGCTTGTTCAACCCAATCCATCCGAATCCATCCCATGCATAGACCCAGCGTCAACAACAGCATTCCCAGCAGGTTGCCTGGCAACGGTATATGCAGCCATTCGCTTGCCAGCATTCCTGCTCCATAAAAGATGAGCAAGACTACGATCCCCCTAATGAGCCTCATTGCTGCCCCCCCTCTCGCTAACTCCTATCGAATCTCTCTATTTTGTTCATCCGTACAGGAAGGAAAAAAGCCCGGCCTATTCTTGGCCAGGCTTTTCATCCCTACTAGTATCCGTTTCCTGCCGGGTTTGCTCCTGTTACGATTGCCACACCGGAGCTTGTTCCGATACGGCTGGCACCGGCTTCAATCATCGCAAGTGCCGCCGCGCCGTCGCGCACTCCACCGGATGCTTTTACACCTACGTTTGCGCCAACTGTTTTTCGCATCAAGGCGATGTCTTCCACAGTTGCTCCACCTGGTCCAAAACCGGTGGAGGTTTTCACGTAGTCTGCACCTGCTTCGACGCAGAGCTTGCATGCCATTTCTTTTTCTTCGTCGGTCAACAGACCTGTCTCCAGGATTACTTTCAGTAATACATTACCTGCTGCCTTTTTGACAGCCGCTACATCTTCCCTTACTGTGTCCAGATCGCTGGATTTCAAGGCGCCTACATTGAGCACCATGTCAACCTCTGTCGCTCCACTTACAACTGCGTCACGTGTTTCCGCAGCCTTTACTGCGGATGTGCTCGCCCCCAGAGGAAAACCGATCACCGTGCATACTTTCACATCTGTTCCTGCCAAGAGTTCAGCGGACCGCTTCACCCAGTAAGGATTTACGCACACAGATGCAAAATCATGCTCTTTTGCCTCAGCACACAGCTTGTCAATCATCGCTTGCGTCGCCTCAGGCTTCAATAGAGTGTGATCAATATATTTATTCATTTTCATGAATTACACCTCAATCCCTAATTGTTGGAAGGCAAGGCGAAAAATATGATCATTGTTGCGGTATCCCCGTTGAAGCTGCAACGTCCAAGCCTCGGCAGCAGTGTGCCAGTGAACATCGTTGATTTCCTCGAGTTGCACAGTAATTTCAGTGTTGTATGCTTCAACCAAATAATAATGAACTTCCTTGTCTACGGTCTCTCCTGTAACTGGATGATGATATTCATACGTAATCATGTCCAGCTTTTTATCCAGACGACCAGCGACTCCGGTCTCTTCCAGCACTTCTCGCAGCGCCGTTTCCTCAATCGTCTCTCCTAGCTCCTGTTTTCCCTTTGCGAGCGTAACCTTGCCATAGCGGTCTTCGATCAACAGGAGCATGTACTCTGAATCCTGCTCGCGGTACACTACGCCTCCAGCCGAAATTTCCTTCATATTGCCCGCTCCTTCAAGTAAGGCAGCATATCGTTTTCTACCACGCGGACAAAGGTCCCTTTGCAGTACTCTGAGCCCGGCTCGTCGAGACGCACTTTGCAGATTTTTCCAATCATGCTTTCATCACCGGAGAAAATCACGTTCAGGTAGTTGTCGGAGTAACCCATCAAAAGACCGCTTTCTGGCGCATCTTTAAACGGACGTTCGGGAATAACTTCCAGTACTTCGCCTACGAATTGCTTGGAGTAGGTCATAGTCAGCTCTTGGTTGAGCTCCAAGAGTTTCGTCACGCGACGATGCTTCTCTTCTTCCGGAATTTGATCAGTCATACGGGCAGCCGGTGTACCGGTTCGCATGGAGTAAGGGAATACATGCAGCTCGGCAAAGCCGATTTTTTTGATAAACTCATAGCCATTCATGAACTGTTCTTCTGTTTCACCAGGGAAGCCAACGATTACGTCTGTCGTAATGGCAGCGCCAGGCAATGCTTCGCGAACTTTGACCATACGCTCGTAGAATTCAGCTGTTGTATACTTGCGGCGCATGCGTTTCAGCACATCGTCATCACCAGCTTGAAGCGGTACATGCAAATGGCGCACGACAAGGTCTGAGTTATTGATGACCTCAATCACTTCATCGGTAATCTGGCTCGCTTCGATAGAGCTGATCCGGATACGTTTGAGTCCTTCTACTTGATGCAGGTCAACCAAAAGCTTGGCGAGGTTGTAATCCTCCAGGTCTTCGCCGTATCCACCGGTATGAATCCCTGTCAGAACGATTTCCAAATACCCTGCTTCTACCAGCTTTTGTGCTTGCTCCACAACACTTTCCGGCTTGCGGGAGCGCATCAGACCACGCGCCCACGGAATAATGCAGAAAGTGCAGAAGTTGTTGCAGCCTTCTTGAATTTTAAGAGAAGCACGTGTCCGGTCCGTAAAGTTCGGAACGTCCAGCTCCTCAAATTCACGGGCTTTCATGATGTTTCCAACTGCATTGATCGGTGTACGCTCTTGGCGAATTTGATCAACGTACCGGGTCAGCTTCTCGCGTCCTTGGGTCCCGACGACAATATCCACTCCCGGGATTTGCGCAATCTCGCTTGGAGAGGTTTGTGCATAGCAGCCCGTTACAGCGACTATCGCCTCCGGATTGCGGCGGATCGCACGACGAATCACCTGACGACTCTTTTTATCACCTGTATTGGTAACGGTACACGTGTTAATGACGTACACATCTGCCGTGTCCTGCTCAAAGTCGACCCTCTCATATCCGTCCGCTTTGAACAGTTGCCAAATGGCCTCTGTCTCATAGCTGTTTACTTTGCAACCTAATGTATGAAAAGCAACGGTAGACATTGCGATTCCTCCTTTCGTTCCCGCAAAACTTTAGCGAAGTGATGGTCCTTTTCTTTCAAACTGATAGGAAGCGCAGGCCAGAATATACTGGCTGGCTGTCTCGGTACGCAAAATACGTGGTCCGAGTGAGACAGTAAGAAACCCCATCCCCTCCGCTTGTGCTACTTCGTCCGCAGAAAATCCCCCTTCTGGTCCAACTAGCACGAGCAAGGAATCATCTGCGGACATATCCTCCAGCACCTGATGAAGCGTGGTGCTGCCTTCTTTTTCATAAGCGATGGCACATCGTGTATACCCTTTTGCTGCTTGCAGTGCTTCCCGAAAGGAAACAGGGGGCAAAAGCTGTGGCAAAACTGCGCGATGTGACTGCTCAGCCGCTTCTTTGACAATTTTACGCCAACGCTCCAGCTTTTTAGCCTCTTTTTTTGCATCTAGTTTCACAATGGTGCGCTCGGAAGAAAACGGAAAAAAGGAGTACGCCCCGAGTTCCGTCCCCTTTTGCAAGATCCACTCCATCTTCTCGCCCTTCGGCAGCCCTTGTCCAATCGTTACGCGAATCGGCAGTTCCCGCTCCTCTACGAGCATTTCCACAACTGACGCCTTCACTTCCTTTGGAGAAAGGAGGACAAGCTTGGCTCTGGCCGATTGACCTGTTCCATTAGAAACGAGAATTTCTTCGCCTACGCGAGCCCGCATCACGTTTACGATATGGTGAACGTCGTCTCCGTGAATGGTTACCTCATGTTCGGTAAAGAGATGTGGCGGGGTAAAGTATCGTTGCATCTCGCCAACCTCACTATTCTACTGTTTTTTTGCAACAATTGCTACCCAGTCATCAATGAAAATGGTTTCCACGATATCCAGTCCGGAAGCTGTCAGAGCCGCTTTTACGTCAGTGGCTCGAGCTTCGATGATCCCCGATGCAATAAAGGTACCACCTGGCACAAGCACCCGGAATACATCGTCCGTAAAGCGCAGAATCACTTCCGCGAGAATGTTGGCAATCACCACTTCGACCTGCTCTTCGATGCCATCCAGCAGGTTGTTCTGTCGCACGAGGATGTGTTCGTGCACTCCATTCAACTCCGTATTGGCCTCCGCGGAACGGACTGCCACCTCATCCAAATCCATAGCGAGCACGTCTCTTGCACCCAGCTTGACGGCCGCAATGCTTAAAATCGCTGTTCCTGTTCCTACGTCATAGACACGATCGCCTTTTACCAAGTACTTTTCCAGTGCACGCAGACAGAGAATCGTCGTCGGGTGCGTTCCGGTGCCAAAAGCCATACCCGGGTCCATCTCAATAATAAACTCATCTGCTTGCCTGGGCTCGTACTCTTCCCATACTGGCTTAATCGTCATACGCTCCGAGACATGAACCGGCTTGTAATATTTTTTCCAGGCGTGGGCCCATTCGTCTTCATGTACATCGTTAACAGCAATCGTCGCTTTACCGATGTCCAGGCCGTACTCCGTCAGCTGCGCCAATTGCTCTTTCAGCTCTTCTACCACATCAAGCAGTTCACTGCTGTCAACTGGCAGGTATGCTTTGACGAATACGCCCTCGGCCGGAAAATCATCAGGAGAAAGCTGGTAGATTTCACCAAACGGCGTATCCCACTCACGATAAAGCACCTCCGGGTCCTCAATCACGACACCATTGGCACCCATTTCATACAAGAGGTTGGACACCGCCTCCGTAGCCTCGGCTGTTGTATGGATACTAATTTCTGACCATTTCACGAATCTACCACTCCCCACATAAGCTCCCTAACGGGCTTTTCATCAAGCAAGCGGACAAATCCGCGACTTATTCGCCGCGGAATGCCCGTTTCATTTTCTCGAAAAAGCTTTCATCTTCTCCGCCGTGCTGCCCCGGCTTTTCACCAGACAATTCGGCAAGCTCACGCAAGAGCTCTCTTTGTTTGTCGGAGAGCTTTGTCGGAGTAATCACACGCACTTTTACATGCTGATCACCACGACCGCTTCCACGAAGATGCGGCACACCTTTGCCGCGCAAACGGAAGAATGTTTCTGTTTGCGTCCCTGCTGGTATCTTCAACTTCACACGACCATCGACCGTCGGTACTTCGATCTCGTCCCCGAGCGCTGCTTGTGCGTAGGTCAAAGGAACCTCGCAGTAAATATCATTTCCTTCGCGCTCAAAAAACTCGTGGCTCTTCACGCGCAGGACGACATACAAGTCACCTGGAGGTCCACCGTTTGCTCCCGGTTCACCTTCGCCGGAAACACGCAGTTGTGCTCCGTCATCCACACCTGCTGGAATGTTGAGGTGGATTTTGCGGCGTACTTTGACGCGTCCGCTGCCTCGGCAGGAGGAACATTTTTCTTTGAAGACTTTCCCTTTACCTTCGCAAGTCGTACAAACGCGACGGTTAACAATTCGGCCAAACGGCGTATTTGCTGCAACTTCCTGCTGACCTGTCCCATTACATGTTTTACACGTGTCCACACCTGTACCCGGTTTTGCACCTGAGCCAAGACAAGTATCGCACTCAGCTTCTTTCGGAATTTCCACATCGGTTTCTTTCCCGAAAACAGCATCTGTAAAATCAATACTCAGCCCAAATTGTAGGTCGGCACCTTTTCGTGGTGCATTTGGGTTCGCACGTCTGCCACCGCCACCGAAGAACATGTCAAAAATGTCTCCGAAGCCGCCCATACCCGAGGCGTCAAAACCACCGCCTCCGCCAAATCCTTGATTCGGGTCTTGGTGACCAAAGCGATCGTATTGTGCCCGCTTTTGCGGTTCGGACAGAACGTCATACGCTTCCTTTACTTCTTTGAACTTTTCTTCCGCATCAGCGGCTTTATTTACATCCGGATGGTACTGACGAGCCAGCTTGCGGTACGCTTTTTTGATTTCCTCAGCGTCCGCATCCTTGGCGACTCCCAGTACATCGTAGAAATCGCGTTTCATCTCCTAAATCACTCCCATGACAGTCAACTGTTATCATAGCATGTGACAGACTTGAAAAAAAGTCAAAGTCAGCATTTAAGTGACTTTGACTTTCATGGGTCACATCGTGGGGAGCGAGGGAAGGAATCCCCTCCCTCGCCAATTCCAACCGTGATTACTTTTTGTCGTCTACCACTTCATAGTCAGCGTCTACAACGTTGTCCTTCTTCGCTTCTTGACCTTCTGCTGTGCCTTGGGCATTTTGCGCAGCTTGGGCAGCCTGCTCATACAGCTTCACAGAAATTTGTTGAATGATCTCGGACAATTCGTCTTTCGCAGACTTGATTTCCTCGATATTGCCGCCTTCCAGCGCCTTTTTCACTTTTTCCTTGGCTTCGCCCGCACGGTCGATTTCCGCTTGGTCCACTTTGCCTTCCACTTCTTTGAGTGTTTTCTCGGTAGTGAATACGAGTTGGTCAGCTTCGTTACGAACTTCTACTTGCTCTTTGCGCTCTTTGTCAGCTTCAGCATTCAGCTCTGCTTCTTTTACCATGCGATCGATTTCGTCGTCGGAAAGACCAGAGTTGGATGTGATCGTGATACGCTGCTCTTTTCCAGTACCCAGGTCTTTCGCGCGGACATTCACGATACCATTGGCATCCAGGTCGAAAGAAACTTCGATTTGCGGGATGCCGCGTGGTGCTGGCGGAATATCGGACAAGGTGAAGCGTCCGAGCGATTTGTTGTCATTCGCCATTTGACGCTCGCCTTGCAGCACGTGAATTTCAACGGATGTCTGATTGTCAGCTGCAGTCGAGAACACTTGGGATTTGCTTGTTGGGATAGTCGTATTGCGATCAATCAGCTTGGTGAATACGCCACCCAATGTTTCGATACCGAGGGAGAGTGGAGTTACGTCCAGAAGAACGACGTCCTTCACATCACCAGTCAGTACACCTGCTTGAACAGCAGCACCCAGAGCTACTACTTCATCCGGGTTAACCCCTTTGTGAGGCTCTTTGCCAGTAAATTTCTTGATTGCTTCTTGTACAGCCGGAATCCGAGTGGAACCACCGACTAGGATTACCCGGTTCAGTTCGCTTGGAGTCAGACCTGCATCTTTCAGCGCTTGACGAGTTGGTCCCATCGTACGCTCAACCAGATCAGCAGTCAGCTCTTCGAATTTAGCGCGAGTCAGGTTCATCTCCAAGTGTTTTGGTCCAGTTGCATCTGCTGTAATGAACGGCAGCGAGATGGTTGTAGTCAATACGCCGGAGAGGTCTTTTTTCGCTTTTTCAGCAGCGTCTTTCAAGCGTTGCTGCGCCATGCGATCTTTGGACAGATCGATGCCGTGTTCTTTTTTGAACTCGCTCACGAGGTAATCCATTACGACTTGGTCAAAATCGTCTCCACCCAGTTTGTTGTCACCAGAGGTTGCTTTTACTTCGAAGAAGCCTTCGGACAATTCGAGAATGGATACGTCGAATGTACCTCCGCCCAAGTCAAATACGAGAACGGTTTGGTCTTCGGTTTTCTCCATACCGTATGCAAGTGCTGCTGCGGTTGGTTCATTCACGATACGCAATACTTCCAAACCAGCAATTTTACCAGCGTCTTTGGTCGCTTGGCGTTGGCTGTCGTTGAAGTACGCAGGAACCGTAATCACTGCCTGCGTCACTGGTTGACCCAGATAGCTTTCCGCATCAGCCTTCAGCTTTTGCAGGATCATAGCCGAGAGCTGCTCTGGCGTGTAAGGGTTGCCTTCCAATGTTTCTTTATGAGTAGAACCCATGTGGCGCTTGATGGAGATTACGGTATTGTCTGGGTTTGTAATTGCCTGGCGCTTTGCAGCTTCCCCGACAATACGCTCCCCGTTTTTGAATGCCACCACGGATGGTGTCGTACGGTTTCCTTCTGCGTTGGCAATAACGACCGGCTCTCCGCCTTCCATTACTGCTACACAAGAGTTAGTTGTTCCAAGGTCAATCCCAATTACGCGACTCATACAATATGTCCTCCTAACACTTCACTGTCTGGTAAAGTTATTAATGAAAATTATTCGTTTACTTGAACCATCGCCGGACGAACGACGCGGTCTTTAAAAATGTACCCTTTTTGCAGTTCACCGACTACAATGCCCGAATCAAAATTCGGATCCTGTGTCTGCATGACCGCTTGATGGAAATGGGGATCAAAAGGCTGACCCTGTGCTTCAATGGTATTCAAACCTTCTTTTTGAAAAACTTGCACCATCTGACGGTATACCATGTCTACACCAGTCAACAGTGATTCTACTGTCATGGATTCCTTGTCAGCAGCAAGTGCGCGCTCGAAGTTGTCAAGAATCGGCAAGAGTTCTTCCACAATTTTTTGGGAAGCGTACTTGGCTTGATCTTCTTGCTCCTTGCGCACGCGTCTTCTGAGGTTATCCATGTCAGCCATGGCACGCAGCATCCGGTTCTGGTGTTCCTCTGCCTGGGCCTTCCACTGGGCTGCTTCTTGTTCCCAGTTTACTTCAGCCGCTTCCTGCTGCTCGCTCGCTTCAGTCGTTTGCCCCTCTTCGGCAGACAAATCTTTCGTCCATTTTTCGTCGCTCAAGTCGATACCTCCTGCGGCTCTTCTCCGGCTATAGGCCGGTAGCCATTCACTCCATTTATTTCTCAAACTGCGAAGTCAGCATGCGCGATAAGCCTTCCGCCAAATAGTTGAGCACGGTAATGACCCTGCTGTATTCCATTCGCGTCGGCCCAAGTATCCCCACCATCCCCACCGGTTTTCCGCCAAGTGAGTAGGACGTCGTGATAATACTGCATTGCTTGATCGCGTCTAGCTGGTTTTCTTGTCCGATGCGCACCGTCAGCCCATCCGCTGGCATCCCGAACAGATGAAGCAACTGATCGTTTTGTTCCAAGAGCTCCAAAATATCCTTTACCTTGTCAACATCCCGGAATTCAGGCTGATTCATGATCTTGGTCGCACCGCGAAGGTACACACGCTCCTCTTCTTGTGTCAGGGATTGATCGAGGACGCGCAGCATTTCCTCGTACTGTTCCGCGTGACGGCGCATTTCACCTGAGATCTCTTGGTATAGACGTTGCCGTAATTGCCATAGGGGCACATCGGAAAGTCTGCTGTTCAAAAGATTGACCAGGCGTTCGATTTCGCCAGAGCCAATTCCCTCTGGCAAATCAATTAGCTTGTTTTCCACGCGGCCGGTATGTGTCACCACAATCGCCACTGCCTGTTGTTCGCTGAGAGGAACGATTTGTATATGTTTTAACCGATGCTCAAATATCTCTGGCCCCAGTACAATCGCTGTATAGTTCGTCAACTGGGAAAGAATCTGGGCAGTGTATTCTACCACTTGCTCGGAATGCAGAATACGTTCGGCAAACAACTGTTTCAGTTTACCCAATTCGCCTTCCTCCAAAAGATGCGGCTGAATCAGGTTGTCGACGTAAAAACGATACCCTTTGGTAGAAGGAACTCGTCCCGCCGACGTATGGGGTTGCTCTAAGTATCCCAGCTCTTCCAAGTCGGACATCTCGTTGCGTATCGTCGCCGAAGAAAAACCGATGCCCTCCCGTTTAGAAATGGTGCGGGAGCCAACAGGTTCGGCTGAATGAATGTAATTATCGACGATCGCATTAAGAATCAATTGTTGACGGTCTGATAACATGGATGTCGCTCGCCTCCCTGTTGTAAAACGTCTGTTGGACTTTTTTGTTCAGTAATTCGCCTTGTTAGCACTCATACCTAGCGAGTGCTAAATCTATTTACTAAGGTATCAATAGTAGAAGGATTTGTCAACGGACTTGAGCGAGATACAAGGTCAAAATGAAACAAATTTCGCCAGTTTGATGCAAGAACTAGCGCAAAAAGCGCGCAAATACCTCATTTCCAAGAGGCAGTCCCTGTTTCGTCAGCTTCAGGAAGCCATCCTGTTCTTGCAGCATTCCTTTGGCAATCTCTTCTTTTACTATCGTCCCAAATACATCGTGTACAGATACACCGAAGCGATTTTCAAAACGAGAAAGATCGACACCTTCGCGCAGACGTAAACCCAAAATCATCTGTTCCTCCATCGCATCCTCACACGGTACCGCAAACTGCTCCACTCGCGGCAGCCCTTCTTTGCACTTTTGCATGTAGATCGCCAACGGTCCAGCATTCACGTGTCTTTCCCCGCGTACATACCCGTGGGCCCCCGCACCCAAACCATAGTATTCATCATTGAGCCAATAGGTTTTATTATGTTTGCTCTCAAAGCCCGATTTGGCAAAATTACTGATTTCATACTGCTGATAACCGTGCTTCTCCATCTCCTCAATCAAAATCAGATACATGGAGAGCTCAGCATCTTCAGATGGCAACGGGAGCTGATCTTTTTGGTAGAGAGTGTGGAACAGTGTATTTTCTTCTACCTTCAAACTATAGGCAGAGAAATGCGTTGTTCCCAGGTCAAATGCCTTGGCCAGGGTCTCGCGAAAAATCTCTACAGTCTGATCCGGCAGACCAAACATCAGATCAATGCTCACATTATCAAAGCCTACCTCTTTGGCATTAGCGATGCTGCGGTAAACGTCGTCGCGATCATGAATACGCCCCAGTCGTTTCAACAGGGCATTATCAAAGGACTGCACCCCAAAGCTTAGCCTGTTGACACCCATTTCGCGCATGATTTTTAGCTTTTCCACGTCGGTCGTCCCTGGATTTGCCTCCATCGTAAACTCTATATCAGAGGTCCAGTACTTGCCCAACTGCTTTTGGACCGTCTGCAAAAATGTCCGCATTTGGTCATGATCGAGAAAGGTCGGTGTCCCTCCGCCGACAAAGATCGTTTTTACCTGCCGGGCAGGCTGCTGGCTAAAGGTCAGCTCCATCTCCCGCTTCAACGCTTCGAGATAATCCCAGATAAGCTGGGAATTATTCGTCACAAACGAGTTGAAGTCACAGTAATAGCATTTGTTTGTACAAAAGGGAATGTGGATGTAAACCGATTGTGGCATCATGTCCCTTCCCCTCCTTTTATTCGAGATTCGACAACCAGAATGGAAAAGACCTGACACGAGGTCAGGCCTATTTCTTATCATCCATGCGCAGTACAGCCATAAATGCCTCTTGCGGTACCTCTACGGAACCGACTGACTTCATGCGCTTCTTTCCTTCTTTTTGCTTTTCCAAGAGCTTGCGTTTCCGCGAGATATCCCCACCGTAACACTTGGCAAGAACGTTTTTACGCAGAGCGCTGATCGTTTCCCGAGCAACAACCTTTTGCCCGATCGTTGCCTGGATTGGCACCTCGAATTGCTGGCGAGGAATCAGTTCCTTCAGCTTTTCGCAAATGACCTTACCACGCGCGTAAGCTGTATCCTTGTGAACGATAAACGACAGAGCATCCACTACTTCGCTGTTTAAGAGGATGTCCATTTTTACCAGTTTGGAAGCTTTGTAGCCACCCAACTCGTAGTCAAAGGACGCATACCCTTTTGTGCCAGACTTCAATAAATCAAAGAAGTCATAGACGATCTCAGACAATGGCATGTCATACTTCAGCTGTACCCGATTCTCGCCAAGGTACTGCATGTCGAGGAAATCGCCGCGCTTACCCTGACACAGCTGCATGACGTCACCTACGTAATCTTTGGGTACCATTACGGTTGCGGTAACATAAGGTTCTTCAACCATTTCAATCTTTTGGGCATCTGGCATTTTCGACGGGTTGTCAATTTCGATGACTTCGCCGTTTGTTCTCGTAATCCTGTAAATAACGCTCGGCGCTGTAGTGATTAGACTAATGTCAAATTCGCGTTCGATGCGCTCTTGAATAATCTCCATGTGTAGCAATCCAAGGAATCCGCAACGGAAACCAAACCCGAGTGCTTGTGACGTTTCTGGTTCAAACTGCAACGAAGCATCGTTTAGCTGCAGCTTTTCTAATGCGTCACGCAGGTCGTTGTACTCATTGGTCTCGATCGGGTAAAGACCACAGAACACCATCGGGTTGATTTTGCGGTAGCCCGGAAGTGGTTCAGCAGCAGGACGACTCGCATCGGTGATCGTATCACCCACACTCGTATCCCCTACTGTTTTGATCGATGCCGCAACATAGCCTACATCCCCAACCGTGAGCTCTTCCACTTGGGTCTGGCGAGGCATCGAAGTACCGATTTCGGTCACTTCAAACGACTTGCCTGTTGCCATCATTTTGATTTTCATCCCTTTTTTCAAGGTACCGTTAACGACACGAATGGAAGCAATAACTCCGCGATACGCATCGAAATAAGAGTCAAAAATCAAGGCTTGCAGCGGTGCATCCGGATCACCCTCTGGCGCCGGCACTTTTTGTACAACCGCTTCCAACACTTCTTTAATCCCGATACCCGCTTTGGCGGAGGTCAATACTGCTTCGCTGGCATCCAAACCGATGACGTCCTCTACTTCTTGCTTAACGCGCTCAGGTTCCGCACTCGGCAAATCAATTTTGTTGATGACCGGAATAATCTCCAGATTGCTGTCCAGCGCCAAGTAGACGTTGGCAAGCGTCTGTGCTTCGATACCTTGTGCAGCGTCCACGACCAGAATAGCCCCTTCACAGGCAGCCAAACTGCGGGATACTTCATAGGTAAAGTCGACGTGTCCGGGGGTGTCGATCAGGTGGAGAATGTACTCCTCCCCGTCATCTGCTTTATAATTCAAACGCACGGCATTCAATTTAATTGTAATCCCGCGCTCTTTTTCCAGCTCCATCGTATCCAGAAACTGGGCTTCCATCTCACGTGCAGTCAATGCTCCGGTCAGTTCCAAAATTCGGTCCGCCAGCGTCGACTTGCCATGGTCAATGTGGGCGATGATGGAAAAATTTCGAATCCTTTTTTGTCTTTCACGTCGATCCATGTGTTGTTCGTTCCCTCCCACGCGAATCCATTCAAACGTATAGATTGCGTCTCGCAAAAAATACACTAACGGTAATTATAACAAACAGGGGAATCAGGAGCAACCAAAGAGAATAAGGCGTTTGCCATGATTTTCACTCGTCACCAATTCCTTCCTGTGCTAGAGTGTTGGATATAGAAGAGTGGATATATAAAGGAGAGTCGTCCACGTGAAAAGCACCTCTTATCGTATACACATCTTATCTGAAACGGATATCCCCGATCTCATCGCGCTCTCAGACTCAGTCGGCTGGGATTACGAAGAGGCCGAGCTTCGCACGATTCTTTCAATTGGCAGTGTATTCGGTCACAAGGATGAAAGCGATCAGCTCGTCTCCTGCTCAGCGATCATTCGCTACGAAGAAAGCCTTGCCACCATCGGCATGGTGATCGTACATGCAGCTTGCAGAGGATATGGGTTAGGCCGTGATCTCATGCAAGCGTGCATTGACTTTGTATCGGACGAAACTGCCATCATGCTTGTTGCTACAGCAGAAGGTCAGCCCTTGTATGAAAGCTTGGGATTCGTGACAGCAGAGTATATTCACAAATGTTTGAGCGATCATTTCGCACCTGCCCGAGAAGAGATGTTGGAAGCAGCAGACGAACCTGCGCTATACCCCATGAAGCACGACGATTTAGCTGACGTCATTGAGCTGGACGGACAAGCGGTCGGCAGCAGACGATCCCTTTTCCTGCAAACACGGATGAAACAAGCAAAAACATGCATCGCAGCCAAAGACGCTTCCGGCAAAATGGTTGGCTATGGCTTCGCTGTCCTAGGACCTGTTAATCTAGTAATTGGACCTATTGTTGCTCTCGACTCGGCACTTGCGATACGCATTCTTTCCCAGTTAACGAAAGGACATACGGGCAAGGTTCGAATTGACGTGCCCGATGGTCAGGAAGCATTTCTTTCCTATTTGCAGCAAAACGGATTTCAAAAAGTTGCTGAACCGCCCGTCATGGTCGCAAATACGGATCGTCTACCTTCGCGCAATGGCACGTATTTTGGCATCGGCGCTCAAATATTCGGCTAAAAAAACGGACCCTTTTTAAAGGTCCGTTTCTCTTTGCGTATAGCGAGATGTTTCTATCTATTGCGGATTCGTTCCAGTACCTTAGGTGGGAACAGCTTTTGCAGACTGCTTTGGTAGTTGCTGCCGTCTTCTGGCATCTTGAAATCTTTTACGCGGTATGCTTTCCCGTCATAGTTGATCTGAAATACCATCGGCGCACTGATTCCAGAATTGTTTGCCTGGCCGAGGATGGTTACCCATGCGTATACAGTTCTTTGCTCTGCACTCGGAGCCTCTACTCCAAGAAGATCCAACGTTATATCCCGGTCATTTCCCAGCCCGCCCAGCTTCTCTCCCTCTACTTTTAAAAAGTCGCGGATGAGCGGTTCCACCATCAAACGATTCGCCGGGGATATCCCAGACTTCACCTCTACGAACACTTGTCCCAGATGTTTGCCATCAGATACAACCTGCAGCTTCCATACGCCAGGATCAGGCAACGCAATGCCAGATGGAAAGTGACCCTTCGCATCAAACAACGGGTCCATGACTTGATAAGTACCCAATGGGATCCGGCTTCCTTCGCTGCTGTAGGCAATGATTTCTACTTTGGATGCGTAGCTTCCATCAAGCAACCAGACAATGCGCTGGGTTTGCCCTTCATAGAAACCGTTCTCGTCGGCGATGATCCGAACAGGCTTCTCCCCCAAATAGGTAAACGGCTGACCGTCAAAACTCGATTTCGTCTGTGTCGAAGGTATCCAGAGCACTGGGGTTTCCAGAACGCCTCCTGGCAATAAGCTGGGTGCAGGCTTGGCAGGCTGCGCCGCATGCTCTTCTCCGATTCTAGCAGGCCAGATCTGCCAGATGAGTACAAACAGGAGAACAACTACAGCCGGGTAAGACAGCAGCCCCCATCCAGACTGGAACCATGTTTTCTTGTTGATCCGTTGCCGCACTCTTTTTTCCATGACGGACGTAAACTGTACATCACGTAAAACCGTTTGATCCGCACGGTCTTTCAGCTGTTCGAGCCATTGGTTCTCGTCCACTCCCAGTCCCTCCCCTCGCTCATTCGCCCTTTCAGCTGCTGTCTTGCTCGATGCAGCCTGGTCCGTACTGTCCCTTCTGATACAGACAGAACCTCAGCTACTTCACCGATAGACAAATCAGCATAGTAGTGCAGCGCAATCACTTGACGATATGGTGGGGAAAGCCCCAGCACGTATGCAACCAACTGGTCTCGTTCGACTTGATCCAGTACGAGGTGTTCTGTGGACACATCTCCGTCCTTTTTGATCCAAGCACTGAAACGGATATTTCGAAATGCCCATGAACGTAAAAAACCTTTGCATTCATTCACCGCAATTCGATACAGCCAAGTATGGATGCTGCTCTCCTGACGGAACCCGGGAAGATGCCGATACACCTTGACGAACACATCTTGGGTGATGTCCTCTGCCAGATTTTTATCCTTAACCAGAAAAGTGACAAGCCGAAGCACCCGCGTCCCATACTCCCGCATGATTTGCTCAAATGCAGCATCTAGCGTGGGCTGCAATTTTTCCAAGGATGCATCCTCCTTCACTTGCTTTCTCTACTGGTTAGATGCGACAGACGTCATTTTGTTACAAAGAAGAAACAGAATCTTTTTTCGCCAGAATGGTCCAGCGTGTGGGTGCACCTAATGAACCCGCCAACTCGGCAAATGGATAGCCCCCGTACTGCCAACGATCCATCTCATATCCCTCGCTCTGCGGCTCTCCCTCGCCTTGGTACCTATGGGCAACATTCTCGAAGCTGGTGATTACCTGGAAGCCTTCTGATTCCAAAAGCAAACGAAGCTCACCTGGCAGAAGCAGCGCCATCTCACGCTCTACACGATAACGGGGCTGCTCAACCTGTTCCAAAAAAGTCTCATAGGACAGTGCATACCGAAATTGTCCCCGAGACAGTGAGGTTTCTCCTTCCACACGCTGGTAAACCATTCGATCTGGAAACACATACTTGCGCTGAAGCAATGACCATCGTTCCTTCAACGGTGGCAGAAGGAGATCTATCGTAACCACCCCATCTTCTGTCAAGTGTCCTTTCACGTTGGCAATCAATTGCCGCTGTGCCTCTCTACAAATGGCCTGCTGAAAAAGCCCTTCCGGAAGCAAGATGTGGGTAAAACTCCGCCCCAGATTCAGCTCTCGAATATCTTGCTCCACAAGCTCCAGCAGTTCTTCTTTTCCTTTCAGCATGCGCCGTTTCTTCTTTTCCGCCAGTTCGAGCATAGCAGGACTCCAATCTACCCCACAAGTCGGCAGGTTGCTCCGGGCAAGCTCGATCGCGATTCTCCCTGTCCCTACGCCGAGCTCCAACACAGTGACAGGACTGCGTTCGTTTTCTTGCAGCAGCCAGTCCCGATAAAAGGCAATTCCAGACTTGCCCGCGAACTGATCGTAATAAGTGGCCTCCAAGCCGGCGTATTTGGTCTCTGCCAAGGGAAGATGGCGTTCTTCTCCCTGCATTCCACAGGTCGTGCACACCGACCCCGGCAGATGTGGAAAAGGCACCCATGGAGGGACGCCATTTTTCGTATCACCTAGCCATTCATCATAACGGAACTTGCATACCTTGCAACTGTACACACTCATAATGCTTTGGATACCTCCTGCGGCGATTGCTTGATTCTGCAAGCTTCCGAGAAAAAGTAGACGTGCTTTTTGCCAGTGATGGGATGGGTTGTTACTTCGGTCTCTACCCCAAATACATCGCGGATCAAGCGGGGACGAAGGATTTCTTCCGGCGGACCTGAAGCGATCATTTTTCCCCCGTTTATGACGAATAGCCGGTCACAGTACATCGCTGCGATATTGAGGTCGTGCAGCGCGGCGAGGACGGTAATTCCGAGCGTCCTGACTAAATCCATCACTTGCAGCTGATAGCGAACATCCAAATGATTCGTCGGTTCGTCTAGAACAAGAAACTTCGCTTGTTGAACCAATGCTCTGGCAATCAAGACACGCTGCTTCTCTCCCCCTGACAAACTGAAAAAGCTTCTGGTTGCGTAGGCTTCCATGCCTACCCGTTCGAGCGCTTCCCCACAAATCCGACTATCTTCTTCTGAGTCAGACTGAAAAAGCCGTTTATGAGGAGAGCGCCCCATCAAGACGATCTCCATAACCGAAAAATCAAACTCGACAGATGATTCTTGACGCACTACAGCCATCCGCTGAGCATTTTCTCGTGCTGACAGTTGGTAGACATCGTCGCCATCCAGCGAAATCCACCCGGCATTCGGCTTCATCGCGCGATAAATGCTTTTTAGCAGGGTAGATTTCCCGCTGCCATTTGGCCCAATCAACCCGACAAACTCGCCTGCTTCTACTTCCATACCAACCTGGGACAAGATTGTTTTTTTCTCCAGCTCGACGGATATGTTTTCTGCAACCAGTTTCATCGCCCGCTACCTCCAAAGGAATAAGAACTGCGTAACATTAGCCAAATAAAAAACGGACCGCCACACAGCGCAGTGATAATTCCAATCGGCAACTCTTCGGGTGCGAAGGCTAACCGGGCTATGACATCTGCCCAAATCAGGAAGATGGCTCCGAGCAATGCGCTGACGGGCAGGACACGGCGATGATCTGACCCGACGATGACTCTCACGATATGCGGCATCATCAATCCGACAAACCCGATCGCTCCACTAATGGCTACGATCACTCCGGTGAGCATCGCAGTAATCAGCAAAAGCAGTTTGCGAAATTGGGCCGTATTAACCCCCAGCGTACCTGCCGATTCTTCCCCCATCAGCATGGCATTGAGCGAACGATACTGTGTCAGCAGGACTAAGAGGCAAATCACCACAATCAGTGTCGGGATGGTCAAGTATTCCCACTTTCCTCCCGCCAAGCTTCCACTCATCCAGAAGAGGACAGAGCGAATTCCATGCTCGTTTGGTGCGGAAAAGATTATCAGGCTGGTGATTGCTGACAATATCGCAGAAATGGCGATGCCTGACATGAGCAAGCGCACTGTAGAGTTTTGCCCCCCTATGCGAGACAGCGTGAATATGAGCAGGATAGCCAGAAGCGCTCCTGTAAATGCCCCAAGCGACAGCGCATATTGCCCAAACATGCTGAAGGCTCCAAAAAGAATCGCCAAGGTCGCCCCTACCGATGCGCCTGAAGAAACACCCAGTATGTACGGGTCTGCCAAGGAGTTGCGAACCAGAGACTGGATAGCTACACCTACCACAGAAAGTCCGGCCCCTACAACAGCACCCAAGAGCACTCGCGGAAAACGGATATCCCAGATGATGGTTTGTTCGCCTTTGGACCAATCAACGAAGATCCATTTGCTGATCCCAGGCACATGCGACAAAGCGATCTTCCATACAGTCGCCGGATTAATCTCAACAGATCCCAATGTTACGGCGATTGTAATAGAGAGTACCAGCAAGACGAGCAGACCGATGATGGTAAAAGGCATTTTGATCCTATGCAGAGTCATTCCCTCCTTTAGGAGTCTTTCTTATTTGAATTTCTCCGGATAGAGTCCTTCTGCTAAAATTTTCAAAGCGATAGGTGCACGAACCCCTTCCGAAGCAGCCGACAACGGCAAAACGACCAATCGTTGATTTTTGATCGCAGGAATATCTGCGATCTCCCGTTTTGTCAGCAACAGATTCTTTTTTTGCTCCACGGTTTTGTCCCCGTAGTCTACAACGACTATTACATCTGGTTTGCGATTCACCACTTCTTCCCAGCTAACCTCTGCCCAACCTTTCTGAATATCATCAAAAATATTTTTGCCGCCAGCCAGCCTGATCAAGGAAGTCATGTAGTTGTTTGCTGCCGTAAACGGTTGATCCTCACCGCTGTCATAAACAAACACGCTGAGCGGCTTGTCCACCGTGCCGATTTTGCTCACAGTCTGGTCTATCTCTTGCTTCATTTTCCCAATCAATTCATTTGCCTTATCTTCTATGCGGAAAATCTTTCCGATGTTTTGAATGTCTGCGAAAACATCATCCACTGTTGGCCCTGGCTTATTGGAGGACTCCTGCAAATACGATTTGATTCCGGCCTTTTCCAAATCCTCCATAGAGCCTACACCTTTATCTCCAAAACCACTTTTCCACCCGGAATAGACAAAATCTGGATTAGTTGCCATCATCACTTCCTTGTTTGGATATTTATCGGATAAAACAGGCACCTTGTCATATGCTTCTTTTAATTCTGGCAGGATTTGATCGTCCAAGTACGCTGTTCCGACCATTCTATCCGCAAGCCCCAGGGCAAGCATGATCTCGGTCACGTGTTGGTTTAGTGTTACAGCGCGCCTCGGTGCTTCGGGATAAGTCATTTCAATGCCATTCGTCGTAATCGTGACAGGTTTATTTTCTGCCGTCTGTTCAGTGGGTTGGTCCGTTTTGGCTTGCTGCTCCACTCCTGTCTTTGTGTCACCTGTGCTTGTTGCAGCAGGTGTTTGCGGGCTGCATGCCGATACGACAAGCATGATCGCCATCCATGCAGCCACCCAAAATCCTCCGAATATTTTTTTCATTTGACGTATACCCCTCTGCATTCTACTCAACACGAATAGTATCGTATTGGCTTTTTCAAATCGTAATGATTACGTTTTGTATCCCTTTATCACTATACAAGCAGGCTCTGTGTTTTGCAATCTGTTTTACACATTCCCCCTATCCCCCCATGAAACATATGGATTGGCGATCCTGAGACGCACAAAAAAAGCACCCCCCTGTTTCAACCGGGAGGTGCATGACAAACGTGGACATAGCTATAGACCTGGCTTTTTTGCCTGTTCCTAGACTCGTGCCTATTTCCACATCTGCCCCATCCTCGTGGGTCGATTGTATCTGATTTCATGGCAGGTCTCCTGGCTTACGAATCAAACGCGCATAGCCTCCTTCCCATTCCCTTATTTAGCGGAACAGTGGCTCATAGCTAGGCACTCCTCGTTACAGTGGCGGGACCGCGCCGGTTTTTCACCGGTCTTCCCTATTAAGCTGGTGGAGCGTATGTACGCATCCAGTCAGCACCATGAAATACGTATTCAGTTCATTCACATTTCGCATGCGATTAGCCGATAACCGTCAATTGTTTCGGGAAGCTGGACAATACTTCCACTCCACTCTCCGTTACGACCACATCGTCCTCAATCCGGACGCCACCTACACCTGGCAAATAAATTCCAGGCTCGATCGTGAAGACCATTCCAGGTCGGAGCGTCTCCTGATTTTGTTCATGTACGGATGGGTACTCATGCACATCCATTCCCAGCCCATGTCCTAGGCGGTGCATGAAATATTCACCATAGCCTTTTGCCGCAATCACACCTCTTGCCGTCTGATCCAGGTGGGCGAACGTCACGCCTGGACGAACCTCTGCAATCGCTGCTTCGTTGGCTGCTAAAACGGTCTCGTAAATCTCGCGAAGCTGCTCACTAATTTCTCCAACTGCAAATGTACGGGTAATATCCGACACATATCCGTCTGCCTCTACCCCGATATCGAACAGCAAAACATCCCCTGACCGAACCTGACGAGTACCTGGATTGCCATGTGGCAGCGCTGATTTTTCTCCAGCCAAAACCATTGTAGAGAAAGCAGGACCTTCTGCACCTACACGTTTCATCTGGTATTCCAGCTCAGCTACGATTTCCATTTCCGTCATGCCTGTTTTCACTTTTTTCAATGTTTCTGTAAGAGCATTCTCGATTAACTGGACAGCGCGCTTCAACCGTGCCACTTCGTCTGCCGATTTGATCAGACGCATTTCACGCAGCGGTTCTTCCACATCGACAAAGTCGGTAGCAGAGACAATTTGTCCCATGGCTTCAAAACGCTCAACTGTCATGTGGCTTTTCTCGATGCCCAGCTTGGACAAGCCATTCGGCAGAGTCTGTTTCAGAACTTCATATGGATTCTGAATATCTGTATGTGTATAAATCGTTTGGATGGACGAAGCCGCCGCTGCTGCTTCACGGTCAAGTGCAGGAACGATCAGGGATGGCTCACCTTGGGCGGGGATGACCAAGCCCAAAAAGCGCTCATGTGGGTCCGTAAAAAAACCAGTCAAATAATATACGTGCTTCGGAGAGGTGATCAATACCGCGTCTAACTCTTGTTTTGTGAGAAAGTCATGCAGCTTCGAAATCCGCTCTTGGAATACCTTTGTCACCCTGCTTCACCCTGCTTTCACCTATATTCTATTGCGAGGATAACATTTCCACATAAAAAAAAGAAGGGTTCCATTAAAAATTATGTGCCAGAAGGGATAACCTAAAGGAGGGGTGAAGACGAAAAATGGAACAACGACTCGTACAGTTCAATGGCGAACAGCTCGCATGCAAACTCTCAGGAAAAGGCACACCTGTCGTGTGTATCCACGCTCCGTGTATTGGCTCTCTTAATTTTAGCTACCAAAACGCCCTCTCAGATCAATTTCAACTGATTGTACCAGATTTACCTGGGCACGGTGAAAGCTCCTCATTTGGGGGACATCTTTCTATTGGGGATCTAGCTGACCTTCTAGATAACCTCATTCAATCACTCGGCATCCAGCGGCCATTTCTTTTAGGGTACTCGCAAGGGGCTTCTATCGCTTTGGAATACTGTCTTCGCAATCCCGATAGTGTGCAAGGCGCGATCTTGGTCAGTGCATTCTCGGAAGTGAAGGACTTGTATTTACACTGTCGCTTTTTTATGGCACAAACCATGTCGGCGCTCCGCGGCATCCCCCTTCTGGCTCGATCGATCGCATCATCCCACCTGGACGACCAGACGATGCGTACCGCGTGGGTTCAACATGCAAGTCAGACAGATGCTATTTGTCTGGGGTCCCTTTATTCTGCTGGTCATCAGTACAACTGTACAGACCGCTTAAACGAGCTTCGAATGCCATTTTTGCTGGTCTACGGAAAAGAAGACCGGCAGTTGCGGCCGTACGCAGAGCTGCTGGACACGCATATCTCTCATGCCAAAATGATTCAGGTACCTAATGTCCATCATCAGGTTATCACGCGTGCTGCTTCTACATTTAATCAATTGTGCAGAGATTTCATACAGCAGACAACAAAATAAACAGAAGGGCTCCTCTCTGCCCTTCTGTCTTTCTTTTCCTTCTTAGTTTTTCATCCGAGGGTCAAGCGCATCACGTAAACCGTCCCCGATTAAGTTAAATCCGAGTACCGTCAGCATGATGGAGAGACCTGGAAAAATAACCGTCCATGGCGCTTTTTGAATGTACTGACGCGAATCGGAGAGCATTTTCCCCCACTCCGGTTCAGGTGCTTGTGCTCCCAGTCCCAAAAACCCGAGAGCTGCTGCCTCGATAATCGCTGTAGCAATCCCCATCGTACCCGTGACGATAATGGGAGCCAAACTATTCGGTAATATATGCTGCATCAAAATTCGGGAATCTTTCATCCCGATCGCACGCGCTGCCATTACAAATTCTTCTTCTTTTAAGCTGAGGACACGCGAGCGAACGAGTCGCCCAAAGGTAGGGATGTTGATAATCGCAATGGCAAGCAGCGCATTTTGGAGAGAAGGCCCGAGGATCGCCACAATCGCAATCGCCAAAAGGATGCTCGGGAATGCCAGCATAATGTCAAAAATACGTGAAATGATGGTATCAATCCATCTTCCGTAATAACCCGCCAACAGCCCAAGAATCGTTCCTGCTACAACCGAACCGATAACAGAGAAAGTCCCCACCCATAAAGAGATTCGAGCTCCATACACGACACGGCTCAATACGTCACGACCATTGTAGTCGGTGCCAAACCAATGCTCTTCAGACGGCGGCTTATTTTTCATGACCAGCTCGCCTACATCGTACGGATAAGGAGCAATCCATGGGGCGCAAACAGCGACGGCGACGAAAAAGATAATGATCCCCATTCCTACCATTGCTAATTTGTTTTTGCGCAACGTTCTCCATGCTTCCCGCCAAGGAGAGATAATCTGTTCGTCTTTCACTTGTAAAGGTATGGTCTGCACTTGTGTTTCTGCCATATCTCCTCCACCTCCTTAGCGGTATTTGATACGCGGATCTATATAGGCATACAGAAGGTCGACCAAGAGATTGATCAGGACAAAAATCGTAGCTATAACAAGAATCCCTGATTGGATGACCGGATAGTCGCGATTTCCAATCGCCGTAAAAATGTATCGTCCGACGCCCGGCCACCCGAAAATCGTCTCGGTCAAAACAGCTCCTCCCAATAACAACCCGGTTTGCAGTCCAATGACCGTCAACACAGGAATCATCGCATTTTTCAATGCATGCTTGTAGACGACCCAGAACTGCGCCAAGCCTTTTGCTCGTGCTGTACGCACATAGTCCGCACGCATGACTTCCAGCATGCTGGAGCGTGTAATCCGGGCAATGATCGCCATCGGAATCGTTCCGAGCGCTATTCCCGGCAAAATCAAGTGTTTGATCACTTCCCACAATTGATCCCATTGCCCTGCCAGCATGGTATCCAGTATATAAAACTGCGTAATTGCCTCTACGGGATTACGCGAATTGTCTCGTCCAACTGATGGCAGCCATTTCAGTTCTTGGGCAAAGAACCATTGCTCCATCAAACCAAGCCAGAAAATCGGCATGGATACACCAACCAAGGCGATCAACATCGCACAGTAGTCAAACCACGAGTTTTGCTTCCATGCAGAGAGGATCCCCGCATTTACCCCGATGATAACAGCAAAGCACATGCTGACAATCGTAAGTTCAGTGGTCGCTGCCAAATAAGGACCGATTTCCTGTGTAATACTGGCACCCGAGTGTAAAGAAACTCCCAGATCGCCAGTGATGATCTGCTTTAGATAATCAAAGTATTGAATGTACCATGGGTTGTTCAAGCCCAGCACTTCTCGTAAGTCTTCAATTGCCTTGGGACTCGCCTTCTCTCCCAAAATCGTAAGGGCCGGATCGCCTGGAATAGCACGAATGATGGAAAACACGACGATGGACATACCCAGCAGAACGGGGATGAGCATAAGGATTCTTCGGATGCTGTAAGATAGCAATGCCATCTCCTCGCTTTCCTAGCAAAAAAATAAGTGCTGTAAGAATGTAAGAAAGGGTAAGAAGAGGGAGTTTCCTCCTCTTACCCTTCTGAAAAGCTACGTCATGCCTAGAAAGTCTTATTGGAAATCAACCTTCTCCAAGCTTTCCGATCCTTTTGGATGCGGCTTGTAATTAATGACACCCGTTTTAGCAGCGATTGCTGGAGTGGAGTGCGCCAGTGGTACCATTGGCACATCCTTGAAGATGATTTCCTGTACTTGCAAATACAGCTTCTCGCGCTCTTCTTTTGTCGTTGCAGATTGCGCTGCAATCAACAGTTTGTGTGCTTCCTCGTTTGCCCAACGAGTGCGGTTGTTACCGCCAATGTTATTTTTGTCGAGCAGCGTTGCGAGGAAGTTGTCTGGGTCACCGTTATCACCAGTCCAGCCCAGCATGAACATTTCTTGCTCCCCTGCTTTTGTTTTTTCCAGATACGTAGCCCATTCCATGGTTACGATTTCGGCTTCTACACCGATCTTTTTCAGGTCTTGTTGAATCGCTTCTGCGATCTTTACGCCATCCGGCATGTACGGGCGAGCTACAGGCATAGCCCAGAACTTGATTTTGAAGCCATTCGGGAAGCCCGCATCACTGAGCAACTGCTTCGCCTTGTCGGTGTTGAATTCGCGATCTTTGATATCATTGTTGTGTCCCCAAATGGATGGAGGCAATGGGTTGACCGCTGGCTGGCCCAGTCCTGCGAAGAAAGCTTCGATAATGGCTGGCTTGTTGATAGCGTAAGCGAGCGCCTCACGTACTTTTGGGTTGTCGAGTGGCTTTTTCTCCACATTGAAGCCGACAAAACCAAGGTTCATGGAAGGACGCAGAATCAATTGCAAATCCTTGTTGTCTTTAACGGTTTGCGCATCGTCCGGATTCAAACCATCCATCATGTCGATTTCACCAGAGGTAAGCGCCGTTAAACGAGCAGTGTTTTCAGGAATAACCTTGAATACGAGCTTATCCAATTTCGGGAAGCCAGCGTTCCAGTAATCCGGGTTTTTTTCCAATGTGATGGTGTCGTTACGCTTCCATTCCACAAACTTGAATGGCCCTGTACCGACCGGCTTCTCATTGAATTTCTCGGGACCCGCTTCTTGTACCGCTTTTGGAGAAGCGATCGCAAAGCAGGACATGCCCAAGTTTTGGATAAATGGAGCCAATGGACGGTTCAATGTAAATTTCACCGTTTGCGCATCGACTGCCTCGACAGACTTGATTACGTGGGTCTCATCGCCCTTGTATCCGCCGAACATGTCGTTGTAGTATTCAAAGCCTTCCTTGTTGTGCTGCGGATGGCTCTTGTCGCTCCAGCGCTCAAAGTTCCATTTTACAGCTTCGGCGTTGAAATCCGTGCCATCGTGGAACTTGATGCCACTGCGCAGATGGAACGTATAGTTCAATCCATCTGGCGAGATCTCCCATTTTTCGGCCAGGGAAGGTACCACTTCGGTCGTTTCTTCCGCGTAGCCTACCAACGTATCAAATACGTTTTCGGTTACCTTGAAGGACTCACCATCGGTTTGTGCGATTGGGTCCAGACCGACGGTGTCGCCGCCGCGACCAATGATTAATTGTTTTGGACCAGCTTTAGCCGGTTCTGGCGCCGGTGTTGTTGCCGGTGCTTCTGTCTTTGGTTGTGCTGCCGGCGCTTGTGTTGTTTGGGATCCACTGCAACCAGCGAGCAGCATCGCTAGTGCTAATAGGCTGGTCATGGCCCCGGAGAGAACTCTCTTCCTCATGAAAAAACCCCCTCTTCTAAAATGACAGCTTTTACCGTACGATTGATAGAGTTGATCCTGCTTCGCATCCCCCCTTTTACGGCCTTTCCAATCAAGTAGTCAAACGATTTGGGTGTACTATGCTTTGTATAGATGGCAGGCCACAAAATGTCCGTCCCCTACATCTTGGAACATCGGGCGAACACTTCGGCATTCATCTGTCACATGGGGACAGCGCGTATGGAAGGTACAGCCGCTGGGGGGGTTGGCCGGACTTGGCACATCTCCTTGCAGGATAACCCTCTCCCGGATGGCGTCAGGATCTGGTGTCGGTACGGCTGACAACAACGCTTGTGTATAAGGATGAAGAGGATTGCTGTATAGCTGGCCGCTAGTGGTCAACTCAACAATGCGCCCCAAGTACATCACTCCGACCCGATCACTGATGTGGCGAACCACACTTAAGTCATGTGCGATGAACAAATAAGTGAGACCCAGCTCCCTTTGCAAATCTTGCATCAGATTAAGCACCTGGGACTGAATCGACACATCAAGTGCGGAGACTGGCTCGTCCGCAACAATCAGCTTTGGATTTAACATGAGCGCCCGGGCGATTCCGATCCGCTGTCGCTGACCGCCACTGAATTGGTGAGGATAACGTCTGGCATGATAGCTGCTCAGGCCAACTACTTCCAGCATTTCTTGGACTCGTTTTTTCCTCTCGGCTGAGGTGCCGATTTTGTGGACAACAAGAGGCTCTTCCAGAATCTTCTCAATATTATGTCTAGGATTAAGCGAAGCAAACGGATCTTGAAAAACAATCTGCATATCTCGGCGCATCTTTCGCATCTCATCTGTAGACAGTGAAGTTACATTCACTCCATCAAACCTGATCTCTCCTGCTGTCGGCTCAATCAGTCTCAGCAAGGAGCGTCCTGTGGTTGATTTCCCACAACCGCTCTCTCCAACCAGCCCCAGTGTTTCTCCACGTTTTACGGAAAATGAAACATCGTCTACCGCCTTTACCAGACCTACCTCTCCTCCAAGGACACCGCCTGTGATAGGGTAGTATTTTTTTAAATGTTTAACGACAAGAAGGTCTTCAGTCACCTGCATGCTCCTCTCGGGTTATTCGCCCAGCCAGCACCGGGAGCGATGGCTCTCGCCCACGACTTTCAGCTCAGGTATCTCTTGGCGGCATTTTTCTGTTACCTGTTCACACCTGGGAGCGAATCGGCAACCGACGGTAAGCGAGCCCGGAATTGGCACATTTCCTGGGATGGAGTACAGTCGCTCTTTTGACTCTTCCAGCTTCGGGAGGGAATGAAGCAAACCAATTGTATACGGATGTTTCGGATTTTTCAAAATAGTCCGAACATTACCTTCCTCGATGACGTTACCTGCGTACATGACCACGACTCTGTGGCACATTTCAGCGACGACTCCCAAGTCATGGGTGATCAACAAGATGGCGGTTTGCGCTTCCTTATTAAGCAGTCTCATCAGATCGAGAATTTGTGCCTGAATGGTCACATCCAGTGCTGTTGTAGGCTCGTCCGCGATCAACAGCTCGGGATTACAGGCCATTGCCATCGCAATCATCACACGCTGGCGCATTCCCCCTGACAACTGATGAGGGTATTCGTCTACAATCGCCTCGGCCCGTGGAATGCCTACCTTTTTCAACATCTCAACGGCCCTGCGCTTCGCTTCTTTTTTGCTCGACTTCGTATGTAAACGGACTGCCTCCCCGATCTGGTCGCCAATCGTAAAGACCGGATTGAGCGAGGTCATCGGTTCCTGAAAAATCATCGCGATCTCATTGCCGCGTATAGCCCTCATCCGCTTTTCATCGGCGGATACTAGATCTTCCCCTTTGAATTTGATCGCTCCTCCGACAATTTTTCCAGGAGGATTGGGCACCAATTTCATCACCGAGAGGGAGGTAACGCTTTTTCCGCAGCCGGACTCACCAACGATTCCGACCACTTCCCCCTTGTTAACCGTGATCGTAACGCCGTCAACGGCAGGGATTTGGCCGCGGTCCGTAAAAAAATGGGTCTGCAGGTTTTCAATTTGAAGGACAGGATGTGACACGTGGCTCACCTCTCAAACCGAAATTATGAAGTAGAAAAAGTTCTATCAGTAGACATTATTACATTAATTCAATTTTTTGGCAACACATTAAATTCAAATAATTATATTTTTACTGAATATATAGTCTATTGATTCCATTAACGCTTTGCATTGTAAAAATCAGTTTCATAGAGTAACAGGTTCAAGCCTAGCCTGTGTTGCTCCCTCTCTGCCATGTTTTCGCCGCCGTTTTCTCCATGTGCAAAAGACCCGTCAAACCGGGTCTTTTGACTCTAGGGCTTTCTACATCCCATCTTTTTGTGCGTAAACAAATTCTACGGTTCAAAAAAATGGCCGACCCAATCGACAAACGATTGTGCGCCGCTCTTGATACTGCTACCGAGAGTCAGTCCCATTCGGCTGACGTAATTGACCATCTTGTTTGGATCTGCCGTCTGAACCTGCTTGCCCATAACCGCAATTTCCATTTGCCCTTTTTCTACTTTTTTAATGTAGAACGTTTGTGCCTTTTCCTCTGGCAGGCCGCTGACTTTTGAGATTCCGCGCTCTGCAGTCTGCAGGCCCAGCACTACGCCAATGAGCAATACCACCAAGAGTCCCGTCAACCTTACCGTCACACTCATGCCCGTCACCTCTTCGCCGGCTGTTCTTGTACCGGTTTTCCCACTTTCTCCGCCTGCAGATAATAGGCGGCAAATACATCCGCCAGCGCTTCTGCCGTATTCAAACTTTCCTGCAAGGTATTTTCCGTTCCACCTATTTCCATTAACAGGCTTCCCGTTGAGATGGACTGGTTATACTCCCCGTGATCTGTTTTTGCTCCTTTTTCCATCACACCTCGCGAGAGCTCGGGATACATTTTTTCCATGAGTTGATGCAATTCGGTTGCAAAAGCTTCGTTTTTCTCGTGACTCTTGTTCCTTTTCCCAATGACAAACATGACACGGGCATAGGTTTTTCCTTTAATGGTGACTGTTGTTCGGTCTCTTGGCGCCGTATCGCGGTGGAGGTCAAAAAAGTAGTGCAGCTCCCTGTTTTTTTCTGTTGCTGCCTTCAGTACTTGCAATGATTGCGCGTACGAGAGGGCGTAGTCCATTTTTTTGTTCAACAATTGCTGGTAGATGTCATCGGTGCTTACATCTGATCCAATGCCTCTTTCGGTTAGCGCTTGAGCTAAATGCTTGCCTACCAATGAGATGTTTCGTGTCGGATGATCCACAGAACTGCCAACTGGCTTGGTCTCACTGTACCAGGACTCCCGATTATGGGTGTTATACACATAGACGATTTTTTTGTCTCCGGTATTTGGCCCTACGATCGGTGCCGGTTTCTCTTCGGCCGGTTCGCTTGCCGCTTGGTCGCTCGGCAAAGTGATCGGAATGGACTTAGAAGCGTCAATGACCTGCTTGGGGTGGGAAGGATATTCCACATAAAAATCAGCGAGTGAGGCTCCTTTGCCCGCTACAACGAATCGTGCGTCTTCTGTCGTCACCACACCTGGCAGTTCCCTGCCAAGCAGACTGCGCAAATCTCCCGGCTGAATGCCCGTTGCCAGCTCGAAAAGAAAACCTGAGACACTATTGGTCCGATCAGACTGAACCTGCACCGTTTCTGTGAGCACAGGAATCTCCTGTCCCATCCAGCCCAGTATAGCCAGACTGGAAACATGTGAAGCGGCCTGCTGGATGGATGAGGAGGCAATCATGATTCGGTTGCCGCCGAGAGAAAGTACCCCGGTCAAGACAAACAAAAAGGCAGTTATGAATGAAAGAACTACGAATTGGCGTTGAATTAGGGTCGCCATCTGTCTCACTCCTCTAGCTGAGCCATTGACTTGCGCTGCGGGCTAATAGCCATTCACGCTTGTCTATGCTTTAGCCTATGAGCGTCATAGAGACGATAGAACCCCTTTCTAGCTTTTCTCTCGCAATCTAGCGGTTTGTTTTGCCTCTTGTTAGTGGGTATATGACGCGCTGTTTTCTTCGTCGACCGCCCTGTGCAAGGAACGATTCAAGCCTGTCGCGATCACGTTGGCTACCCCTTCCATGAAATCGTCAATCTCCTTGGGCGTAACCACCAGGTCTTGTCCAAGCGGCCTAAGCACCTCATGAATGAGCTGCCGTTTCTCTTCTTCCGGCAGGGAGCCTACCAATCCCATAAAAGTCTTGCGCGATTCCAGATCCGGAAGGTCGTCTTCGGTATACGGTTCCTTGCGCTCGGGTAATGAACTGAGAGAAAGCTTGTTGTATGCCCGTTTGCTCTCTACCATGGACTGACCAAAATGACCGAGCAAGTAGGTGATGGCGTCATTTACAATCGTCGACGCAAAGACGACAGTAGGGACCCCAATGGCGATTACCGGTATTCCCAGTGTTGACTGATCGATAGCTTTGCGTTTGTTGCCTACTCCCGAGCCTGGGTGAATCCCCGCATCTGAAATTTGAATGGTAGTATTGACCCGGTGCAAGGCACGAGAGGCAAGTGCATCAATACAAATCACAAAATCGGGCCTGCTTTTCTCCACGACGCCAAAAACGATCTCACTGGTTTCAATTCCCGTGATGCCGAGCACTCCTGGCGATAGCGCACTGACATCTCGATAGCCTTCTCCCACCGTTTCCGGCGC
The DNA here is from genome assembly GCF_050467985.1 of Brevibacillus sp. NRS-1366. Classification (NCBI taxonomy): domain Bacteria; kingdom Bacillati; phylum Bacillota; class Bacilli; order Caryophanales; family Paenibacillaceae; genus Brevibacillus; species Brevibacillus sp. NRS-1366. The sequence continues at coordinate 68,475 of NZ_JBITPN010000010.1, forward strand.
CAGCATATAGAGGTGTCTGGTGACCAAGAGGTTTTCAACGACCATTGGCCCAAGTGCATCGGGTGTCACATTCCAGTTGCCGAGCCCTACTACCAATGCCTTTTTGTCTTCCGTGATCCCTAATCGCTGCAAAAAATTTGCGAATTCGACAGAAAAGCGCTTAGCCACCTTTTCCTCAATCGATGTATCATTATCTCGCAGCTTTGGCACTTCAATGGTGATATAATGGCCCGGCATTTTGCCGATCTGTTTAGCAGCCTCATCATTTTGCACATGCAATCGAGTGACCTTGATATCGGTTTCGCTGTCGTCCGCTTGCAGCAATACCCCAGGAATACTGCTCTCATTTTGCTGCTCAGCCAGTTCGTGAGCCTCCACTGCCAAATCTGTGCGAATGGAATAACCAGACAAATCGATGTTGTGGTCCATTTTGTATTGACTCCCTTCTCCATTTTGTTCCTGCTACTAGGTTGCTTGAATCCTCCATTTTTATTCCGAATCCTTTCTTGCAAAAGGGTTCTGTGCATGCTAGAATTACTTTGTTGTATGACTGTATGTCGATGGTCGTCTAAGGAGGTGACACACATGCCAAACATTAAATCTGCAATTAAGCGCACCAAAACAATCGAAAAGCGCCGCGCACAACGTGCATCTCAAAAGTCTGATCTGCGCACTTCCCTGAGAAGCTTTGAGAAAGCTGTCGCTGCTTCCGATGTAGCATTGGCGAAATCTACTCTTCTGGTGGCTGTGAAAAAGCTGGACAAGGCCGCTTCGAAAGGTCTCATTCATAAAAACGCAGCAAACCGTCAAAAGTCTCGTTTGATGAAAAAGCTTAACGTTCTGAGCGCTCCTGTAGCGTAAGAGGCCCACAAAAAAACCCCGCGAACATCCTGTTCATGGGGTTTTTTATTTGCCTAGCTGTGCGTTTTTTGACGTTCTCCATGTGCGTGTGCAATGAATAGCTCCAGAGCGAGCCGCTTATCAACCTGCCCCGACTTCATCCGAAAATCCTCCTCTGCCAGCATGCCAAGCAGTTTTTTCAATGAGTCTTCGGAAAAATGCCTCGCCTGTTCCGTCGCCTTTTTCACCGCATACGGATGCATTTTGATCATGCCCGCCATCTGTTGCTGCGAATATCCGCGAGGGGCCAGCTGCTTAACATGAAGCAGCATACGAAACTGTCTGGCCAAGAGGGCAAGCAGTTTGATCGGCTCCTCCCCGGTCTTCATGCAGTCGTACATCATCCGCAGAGCCCTGTCCAATCTCCCTGACGCCACCTGCTCGATCAAGGCGAAGACATCCTGTTCCAAAGTACGCGCCCCCAGCGTCTCGATGACTTCCTCTGTAATGCTTGCTCCCTCGCCCACGAACAAAGCCATTTTCTCGATTTCCTTGTCCAATAGGCGCAGCTCCCCGCCCACACGCTCTACCAGCTTCATCGCCTGCTGTCGTCCGATAAACGCCTTGTATTTATCAGCTTGGCGCTCCACCCAGCCATACAGATCATTCTCTTTCAAGAGCGGGAATGAAATGACCTTCGCTTTTTGCTGCAGAGTCTTAACCAGTTTTTTTCGTTCGTCCAATTTTTCTGTTTCCGTATGTAAAATCAGTGTCGAGTAGCTTGGAGGATTTTGCAGATAGCCCAGCAAAGTATCTGGATCACTCTCTACCTTTGCCGGTGGCTTGCTGCCTGTCAAGAAATAGGCTTGTCTAGCAATAACCAGCCGATGCTCCCCGAGAAATGGCAAGGTCTCTGCATCCTGCAAAATCTCACTCAGCCCTGTTTCCGTGCAGTCGTACATACTCAAATTGAGATCGCTGAATTCGGGAGCGATCATTTCCCGCCTGGCAAGTGCCAAGAACTCTTCCGCCAGAAAGGACTCCGGACCGTATAGGACGTAAATCGGTGAAAATTGTTTTTGTCGTATTTCCCGGATGGCCGATAGTAATGGCATGAGTGATTCTCTCCCTTTCCCTTTCCTTACCTGCGTTATTATAACACATGTCAGTAGCGGCGATTGCAACGAAGAAAAAACCGCCACCTCAAAAATCAGGAGCGGTTTTTCTATCCATTGGCACCTCTATGTAAACGTTCAGGGAAAAGCCCCGGGATTCCTCCTCCCCAAACGGTAAGCAGGGGGTGCTTGATACTGTACAATACGCAAGAAGCCCCTGATCGGTGCCAGTCCTTTTGTAAAAACCACATTTGTTACGTAGCCAAAAGTGGACTAATCATCATCGTTATCTTGCTTTTTATCTTTTTTCTCTTTATTTTTGTTTTTACTCTTGTCCCTGTCGTCATCCTCATCGTCTTTGGCAGATCTTCTGTCTTCTCTATCCTGGTTGTCTTTTATTCCTATAGGAAACGCAGGTTGCTTATCCTCTTTGGCTACAGGCTTTTGAGCAACCGGTGGGTTCGTGATAGCCGGATTCGCAATCGCTTTCGTATCCGGTTTTTTCTGTGTCTGCTTGGCGGGAGTTTTCGTACTCTGCTTCTTCTCAGAAGGTTTCTTATCAGGCTTCTTTTCTTCCTCCGAAGTATTTGATGGAGAAGGATTAGTGCTTGGAGTTGGAACGTCTGGCCCCATACGTACGATTTTCTCGTCTACCGGTGGTGAACTAACCGATCCTTGCTGGTAAGTGTCTATTTCTGGCTTCTTACCATCACTGCCCGTAAACAGCATCCCGATCATTAAGCAGGCAGCAACCGCGGTACTGCCAATACTGGCCAGCCACACTTTCATCCGCTTCCACTTTTTCGAATCCGACGGCGCAGACGACTTGCGCTTTACTTCCAGAGTGGGCAGGATTTCCTCATTTTTCACAGGCACAGCAGCAGGTTTTGTAGCCGCCGCTAATTCCAGCCTTGGCAGAATCGAGTCTACGATACTGAATGAGGGTACGACAGGGGGAAGCTTTTCTAGCTGCTCTGAAACATTTTTCAAACGGTTGTACATTAGCTGCAGCTCAGGATCTTTTTGAAGGAGGCTGTAGAGCAATTGCTGCTCTCCCGAAGACAGATCCCCATCTAGATCACGCTGCATCCATTCCCAAATCTCATCATGGGTCATCAACCGATCCCCCCTTTCTGGTAGTCGTACAACAGTTCCTGAAGCTGTTGTCTCGCCCGAAACAAATACGACTTTACCGTGTTAAGCGGCAAATCTAACGCTTCCGCAATTTCCTGGTAAGATAAATCCTCCAGGTAGCGGAGTACAACTACCATCCGGTACTGCTTGGGCAGTCTCCCAATAGCTTCTTGGATGTCATTCGACAGTCCAGTGAGAAGAATCTCATCCTCTACGTTGTTTCGATCAGGAATGATCAGTTCATGCTCGTCTATCGAGACCGTTTCCTTTTTCGCGCGAAATTTATCCATGCAGACATTGCTCACGATTCGTTGGACCCACGTGGAAAACTTTGCCTTTTCCTGATAGGTGTCCAATTTGCGATAGATGCGAATGAGAACTTCCTGAGCTGCATCAAGTGCATCTTGCTCGTTCCCCAGAATATAGTAAGCGCTGCGGTAAACGGAGGTCTCAATGGATCGAAGCAGTTCGACAAGCGCATCATGATCCCCTGACTGCGCCAACCTGATCAGTTCTGCTTCCTGCATATTCTCCTCTCCCCCCTACAGACGGGTCGCTCGTTGAAAAGGTTGCAACCAGAGTTATGTATCTGTTATTTGTGTTTTCCAAGTAAGGCCCCTTGGCGAAATGACCAGCGTAATCGCTCCTTGCTGGTCCGTCCTGTACACAGTAGAGCCTGCTTTTTTTAATCTCTTCAGCACGTCTGGTGACGGATGTCCATAGCGATTGTTTGCTCCAGCCGAGATGATAGCCACTTTTGGGCTGGATGCGGCAAGCAATGCTTCCGAGCTCGATGTCTTGCTTCCGTGGTGGGCTACTTTCAAAATATCCACGGGACGCAATCCGTTTTTCACCAGATTCATCTCTCCATTTCGTTCCACATCTCCGGTGAATAAAACAGTCGTTTGGTGAGCTGTTAACTGTAACACGACAGAAGCATCATTGCCAGCGTATACCGAAGTTTGTCCAGGATGAAGCCATTTCCACTCGACTCCAGGCGCATCTGACCACGTCTGTCCCGGGCTACCGGTTAAGATAGGAACTCCCTTATCCCTGAAAAGCCGCAAGATCTCTTTTTCCTTTTCTTGAGGCGATCTTCCATTTACAATCACCTCTCCAAAAGCAAATCGCGGCACCAAAGCAGCAATGCCCCCTATGTGATCCATGTCCCCGTGAGTCATGACAACTCTGTCTATTTTCTCAATGCCACGGGCCATTAAAAACGGAAGTACGACGTCCTTTCCCACTTCAAAAGGGTCGCGTTTTTCTTGCCAAGTCTCACGTGTAGAGAAGGGCATCGTCCCACCTGCATCAATTAAGTATACCTTCTTATTAGCAATTTCGACAACGATGGAATCACCCTGCCCTACATCCAGAAAGGTAATTCGCACCTCATCCCCGGCTGAAAAAGGTTGTCTGGCTGCCACCAAAAGTATGAACAAAAAAGCCACATACAGGATTGTATCCCGCCTGCGATGAAGTCCCAGCTTCCACAAAATAGGCACGACAATCAACAATATGGTGTACAGAAATAACCACCACCAAGAAGGGTGCGGCCAATAGGTAAACGGTATTTCCAAATGTTGCAGCCCAAATAACGGTTTATGAACCCAGTTCAGCACAAAACTGGACAGGTTGACAGGCCAAATCGATAAAGCCGGATGAATAAGGCCCAATACAATCGCAATATAACCGAGCGGAAGAACAATAATCGAGAGGATCGGGGTCACGATCAAATTGACGAGCCAAGACAGCGGAGAAAATTGATGAAAATGATAGACCAGAAAAGGAAACGAGACCAGCTGAGCGGCGAAAGTGACCGCCACAAGGGTACGAATCCAGACAGGTACCCTGACGAATACTTGCAGGCTGTACGGTACGTAAATGATGAGCCCCAATGTCACCGCAAAGGAGAGCTGAAATCCTATGTGCCAAAGCTGATATGGATTAAACGAAAGCATCACAATCAAGGCCCCGGACCAGACCTGTTTTCCGTCCAGTCTCGCTCCTAATGCCTGGCAGGCTAATCCCACTCCACCCATCAATCCTGAACGAACGGCAGAAGAACTCGCCCCCACCAGCAGCACATAACCAGTTAGCAAACAAATGGTGATGATTAGCGCCCACCTTCGTCCGATGCCGAATCGTTCCAGACACCACATAAACATATTGCTGACCAAAGTCACATGCAAGCCTGATATCGCCAGAACATGACTCAATCCCAGATACGAATACATCTCTTCCATCTCTGGTGTCACATCCTGACCCAGACCAAGCAGGAGCGATTTCATGTAGCCTGCTACTTCCGGATCAGGAAACAACCGTTCGATCCGTGCGGCTCCAGCATCTTGCCACGATTGAAACCGGGCCCAAAGGGTGTCGTATTCGTTTATCCGCAAGTTTTTAAATTCCACTTCACCTGTAACCTGCACCCCTTGCCAATAGAGGTACCTTGAATAGTCGAACGCATGCGGATTGCGAGCTGGAGAGGGTACGGACAACTGAATCCTTCCCACCAGTTCACTGCCTCTTCGCCACTGTTCTACCGATTTCGCCTCTTCAAAGGTAGCCAGCTTGACCCGGATCAGGATACATTCAGTCGTTTGCAGTTGATTCCAATAGCGATGATCCTCGCTTGTCTCTTGTACGACAGCAAAAAATCTCGCCACATCCCCATCTCTTTTGACCGGAGAGGAAATGACAGCTCGCACCCAAACCCTCTGCTCTTGCTCCGCCAACGGCTTCAATTCAGAACGATGGAGAAACTCGTACCCATAAAAAAAGAGACCTGCTAGAATGAGTATGAGTGCACAAAGAGCGCTTCGTTTTCGCAAGTTTTGCGGCATGAATCCAGCAAGAGCCGCACTCAGACCGGCAGCCACCAGCAGCCAGGCCGGATGCAGATAGGCTGAAAGAAGCATCCCAGCCATCATCAAAATACCGGCTCCAAACACCGTCACGTTTCTCCCTCCCTTCGTTTGTCGAATGATCCTTTTGTATGAGGGAGTATATCTCTTTGCACAAGGACAAAAATAGAAGAGACAATGACCATTTTCCCTGTTGGAACAACGTTTTCAGGGGGGAGTGTAGGCATTCAGTAGAGATTGCGCTGACTGTCGATACGTGATAGAGTTAGCAGGAGCAATCCAGTGAGAGGAAGAGTCATTTCATATGTGTGGAATCGTATCACTCTACAACAAGCGACAAACGCCTGCTAGGCAAGAAGCGATCAGCGCGATGACGGGTGTCATCTTGCACAGAGGTCCAGATGACGATGGTTTTCATCTCGAAGACAACATCGCCCTGGGCTTTCGTCGTTTAAGCATCATCGACGTAGAAGGCGGGCATCAACCGCTGTTTAACGAAACACGAGACATCTGGATTATAGGCAACGGAGAGGTTTACAACTACAAAGAACTGCAACAATGGTTAAAGGACATCGGTCACGTTTTCCATACCGATTCGGATATTGAAACCATCCTGCACCTCTATGAAGAGGTTGGTACGGATGCACCCAAGCATTTGCGCGGCATGTTCGGCTTTACCATTTACGACTCACGCAAAAAGCGTTTATTCGGAGCTCGTGACCATTTCGGAATCAAGCCTCTCTACTACGTAGAAACGGGCGACTCTATCGGGGTGGCAAGTGAGATCAAAAGTCTCCTGGAACTCCCGGGCTTGACACGTGAAGTCAATCCAAACGCTTTTTATCACTACCTGACTTTCCAATATGTACCTGACCCTGAAACGATGTATCGGGGTATTTATCGAATCCCTCCAGCGCATTCTTTCATCATTGAAAACGACCAAATCAAGCTGGAACGATACTGGGACGTTGAATTTAAACCGGATGAAAGCAAGCCGTTCTCGCACTTTGTGGAAGGAACCCGCAGCGTTCTGATGGACTCCATCGACAAACACCGGATTAGTGAAGTATCTCGCGGGGCATTTTTGTCTAGCGGAGTGGACTCCAGCAGTATCGTTGGCATGCTGCGCACGTTTGAGCCCGTCAAAACCTTCTCGGTCGGGTCTGATATCCCCGGTTACAGCGAGCTTGACTATGCCAAACGAACTGCAGAATATTTAGGTACTGAGCACTTCGAACGGGTTATCTGTGCCCAGCAATATATGGATGAACTGCCACGCCTCATTTGGCACCAAGACGAACCGGTAGCCGACCCTTCCGCCATCCTGCTCTATTTCGTTGCCCAAATGGCGAGCGAGCATGTGACAGTAGTCCTATCCGGTGAAGGTGCTGATGAATTCTTCGGTGGATACAACATTTATCGGGAACCTAGTTCATTGAAAATGTTCTCAGGCATGCCAAGCTGGATGCGCAGTTCCATCGGTTATATGGCAGAGCGTCTCCCCGACCAAGTAAAAGGGAAAAACTTCTTGATTCGCGGTTCTAAAACCGTCGAAGAACGCTTTTTCGGAAACGCTCTGATTTTTAGTGAAGAGATGAAAAAACGTGTGGTGATGGAAGATATCGCAAACTCGGATTCTTACATCTCGCCTTTTAGCGTAACGGAAGAGATTTACAAGCGTGCTTCCCAGTATGATGACGTGACAAAAATGCAGTATCTGGACATTCACACCTGGCTGCGCGGCAACATTCTGATGAAGGCAGATAAAATGACAATGGCCAACTCTCTGGAGTTGCGCGTGCCATTCATCGACACAAAGGTTTTCGAGTTTGCCGCCACCATTCCAACGAAGTATAAAATCGCGAACGGCACCACCAAGCATGTGCTGCGTGAAGCGATGAAAGACTTCCTGCCTCCGGAGATCAAAACGAGAAAGAAGCTGGGCTTCCCGGTTCCAACTCGTCACTGGCTGAAAAACGAGTTCTACAAATGGGCCAAAGAGATCATTTTTGAATCCAAGGTGGACAATTTGATCAACAAGGCCTATGTCTTGTACTTGCTCGATGAACACCGTGAAGGTAATGCTGACTACAGCCGCAAGATCTGGACGATTCTTGTATTCATGCTGTGGCATCAGATTTTTATCGAGCAACGATATACATTTGATCCGTATGTCAGCCCAAATGTTGACATCCGGCGCAAAAAAAATTCGCTGCAGCACATCGGGTAAGCTGCGCAAATCAGCAGAAATACATTTGCAAACCCTCTCTTACTTTTCGTAGCATCGTTGATAGAGAACTCATTATCTCTACACCGATCATGCTCGCATGGCAAGGGAGGGTTTTTTATGTTGCTGGAATGGTGGGAACGATATCGGAGATTCATTTTGCTCGGAGGCGCCTTCCTCTTTCTCGGTAGCAGTCTCTGGTTTTACCGTGCGGATCAAGCCAGCGAAAAATCCAGGCTCCCGTTGGAGACACCTGCGTATACACAAGTCCAATTACCTGCTCCCAGCGAACCGGATGTTCAGGGATTGGCCAACAAACAAACGGAAGCTCCTTCAGAAAAACGAAAAGACATAGCACCTTCTGATGCCCCTCTCTTCGTCGATGTGAAAGGGCGGGTAATGAAACCCGGTCTGTATCGTTTTGATGCAGGGATGCGTGTAGCAGACGCCATTACCAAAGCGGGCGGTTCTCTTCCCGATGCTGATTTGGACCAGATTAACCTGGCCGAGCCATTATCAGATGGGAGCGCTGTCGTCATTCCTGCAAAAGGTACTGATACTCACAATGTCCTAGGACAACAGGTACAGCCATTGTCTTCTTCAGCTATTAGCTCTAGGACAGAAAGGCAGTCATCGGATCCGAGCATTAACCTCAATACGGCTACTGTGGAGGAGCTAACGACTCTCCCGGGAATCGGAGCGGCAAGAGCCAACTCCATACTCAGCTACCGCTCGGAAAAAGGCGGTTTCCGTTCGGTAGAAGAAATAAAAGAGATCGAGGGAATCGGGGACAAAATGTTTGAACGGATCAAAGACCGTATCCGGATTCGTTAGATTTGAAACCCCGCCGGTCATGATCGCCTCTCCCTCCACATAGAATAGGAAAAGAATATTGGAGGGAGGTATGCCCATGGATAAAATTGGGTTTATTGGTACGGGCAGTATGGGCAGCATCTTGATCGAGTCCTTGCTGTCCGCAAAAGCCCTGTCCCCCGGCCACATTATTATCAGTAACCGCACTCCCGCCAAAGCTGAACTGCTGGCCATTCGGCATCCCGGTCTCGTTGTTGCCAAAAATAATCTGGAATTGGCCAGAGCCGCCAAAATTTTGCTGCTATGCGTCAAGCCAATGGAATATAGCGTGATGCTGGAGCAAATCTCCCCTGCCTTAACACCCGATCACTTGCTGATTACCATTACCAGTCCAATCAAGCTGGAGCAGCTGGAGGCATGGGTTCCCAGTGCAGTAGCGCGGGTAGTTCCAAGTATTACAAATGCCGCTCAAGGCGGCGTTTGCCTGTGTGAATTTGGGAGTCGCATAGGGCCGCAGCAGCGTCAGTTCATCCGCGCCTTGTTTGCCCATATCAGTACTCCTATCGAGGTTACAGAGGCATTTTTGCGGGTCACTTCTGACATTGCCAGCTGCGGACCTGCCTTCCTCAGCTACATTCTTCAGCAAATGATTCACGATGCAGTCCAAGAAACGGGGATTTCTGAAGAAGCAGCGACTTATTTGACGACACAGATGCTTATTGGCATGGCTGAGCTTTTGCGAAAGGAAGCATTCACCCTTCCCTCCCTGCAAAAACGCGTGTGTGTGCCCGGCGGGGTAACTGGCGAGGGGTTGATTCCATTACAAAAAGAAGTACCTGGTCTATTCGCCGAGGTGTTCCGTCGCACCCATGCCAAGTTTGCCGAGGATCTGGAAATGATAGATCGCCAATTCAGCAATCAGCCCAAGCTGTAGCAGAATAAGAAGACGGTTAGTCTAGCCGGATGAATGCAAAAAAGGAGCGGACACCTGTCGTTCACAGGGTCTACTCCTTTTTCCTTTATCCGTTCATTGTTTCTTTACCCGACGATCATCAGTCCTTAGCGGATTACGATGTTAACCAGCTTGCCAGGAACTGCGATCATTTTGACGATTGTTTTACCTTCAATCAATTCTTTAATGATCTCGTTTGCGAGGGCCAGCTCTTCCATTTGTTCTTTCGTTGCGTCGGACGCAATGAGCAGCTTTTCTTTGTTTTTGCCATTTACTTGGAGGACGATCTCCACTTCGTCTTCGACCAGTTTAGACTCGTCATAAGTAGGCCATGCCTCGTATGAAATGGTTTCTTTATGACCGAGCTTCTCCCACAGCTCTTCCGCGATATGCGGTGTGATTGGAGAAAGCATTTTCACGAAGTCTTCCATGTATTTCTTCGGCAGAACATCAGCTTTGTACGCCTCATTAATAAAGACCATCAATTGGGAAATACCTGTATTGAAACGCAAGCCCTCGTAGTCTTCTGTAACTTTTTTCACAGTTTGGTGGTAAACGCGCTCCATACCGGTCACTTTGGAGGTGTTGACAATTTTGTCATTCAGCTCCCCATTGTCGTTCACGAACAAGCGATACACTCGATCCAGAAAGCGGCGGGCACCATCCAAGCCTTTGGTAGACCATGCGATGGAAGCATCCAAAGGCCCCATGAACATTTCATACATACGGAGTGTATCCGCCCCGTGGCTGTTTACAATGTCGTCAGGGTTTACGACGTTTCCTTTGGACTTACTCATTTTCTCATTGTTTTCACCCAGGATCATCCCTTGGTTAAACAGCTTCTGGAACGGTTCCTTTGTTGGCACGACGCCAATATCGTACAGGAATTTGTGCCAGAAACGGGAATAGAGCAAGTGAAGTACGGCGTGTTCCGCTCCGCCAATGTAAATGTCGATCGGCAGCCATTCTTTCAGCTTTTCCGGGTCAGCCATGGCTTTATCGTTGTGCGGATCAATAAAGCGCAGGAAGTACCAGCAACTACCCGCCCATTGCGGCATGGTGTTCGTTTCACGACGAGCTTTTTGACCTGTTTCCGAGTCTACGGTGTTGATCCAGTCCGTGATGTTGGCCAGCGGAGACTCGCCTGTACCGGACGGCTTGATTTCTTTTGTTTTTGGCAAGATGATCGGCAGCTCAGATTCAGGAACGACTTTCATCGTGCCATCTTCCAGATGAAGGATCGGGATCGGCTCACCCCAGTAGCGCTGACGACTGAACAGCCAGTCACGCAGACGGTAGGTTACCTTGCGATTACCTTTGCCTTCTTCTTCCAGCCACTCGATCATTTTGCTAATGGCTTGTTCCTTGTTCAGTCCATCCAGTATACCGGAGTTGATGTGCGCTCCGTCGCCCGCATACGCTTCTTTGGAGATGTCTCCACCCGCGATGACTTGCTTAATCGACAGATCAAATGTTTTTGCAAACTCATAGTCGCGCTCATCGTGCGCCGGAACTGCCATAATGGAGCCGGTACCATAGCTGATCAGTACGTAATCGGCGATCCAGATCGGTAGGCGCTCCCCGTTTACTGGATTAATGGCATAAGCTCCAGTGAATACCCCAGTTTTTTCCTTTGCCAAATCGGTGCGCTCCAAATCACTTTTCCGTTTCGCTTGCTCGAGATACGCTTCCACCGCTTGTCTTTGCGCATCTACGGTAATTTGGTCCACCAGCTTGTGCTCAGGCGCCAATACCGCATACGTAGCGCCGTACAGTGTATCTGGGCGAGTCGTGAAGACGGTAAAGGATTGATCATGTCCGTCAATAGCAAAGGTAACCTCTGCCCCTTCCGACCGACCGATCCAGTTGCGCTGCATTTCCTTGATGCTCTCTGGCCAATCCAGGTCTTCCAGGTCAGCCAGCAATCTTTCCGCATAAGCCGTAATTTTCAGTACCCATTGCTTCATCGGGCGACGTTCAACTGGATGCCCACCGCGTTCACTTTTTCCATCGATGACTTCTTCGTTCGCAAGTACGGTTCCCAAAGCAGGGCACCAGTTCACAGCTACTTCGTCAATGTAAGCCAGGCCATGCTCAAACAGCTTAGTGAAAATCCATTGTGTCCATTTGTAATAGTCTGGATCCGTTGTGTTTATCTCTCTGTCCCAGTCATACGAAAAGCCCAATGCTTTAATTTGGCGGCGGAAGTTGTTGATGTTATGCTCGGTAAATTCCGCAGGATCATTTCCGGTATCGAGCGCGTACTGCTCTGCAGGCAAGCCGAAAGCATCCCAGCCCATTGGATGGAGAACATTGTAGCCTTGCATCCGCTTCATGCGGGAAAGAATATCTGTAGCTGTATAACCCTCCGGATGACCTACGTGAAGTCCAGCACCAGACGGATACGGGAACATATCGAGCGCGTAAAACTTCTTTTTGCCCTCGTCTTCAGATGTTTTGAATGTCTTGTTTTGTTCCCAGTATTGCTGCCATTTCTTTTCGACGTTGCGATGACTAAAAACCATGGTAATGCACTCCCATCTTCAATAGGTAAAAGGTGATAAAAAAACCTGGCTACGCCATGCCTTTTGGCGAAGCCGCGGTTGCACTTATACTGGATTGGGATGTTTAAAATTCCAATCTGTATGAAATAACAAAAACCCCACGTCCCTTGTCGTATACGAAAAAGGGACGAGAGGTTGTGTATAATCCCGCGGTACCACCCAGATTGGCGAACGTCAGTCATTCACCCACTTGTTCATCCGTATCGAGGATGAGCCGCTCTCCCTTACACAGCCTAAGAGGCATTGGGGGCGAGTGCTGGGAGGTGAGTTCAGAAATCTTCGGGTTGACTTGCACCAGCCGTCAACTCTCTAATGATTCACGAAGTCGTTTCCTACTATTCCTCTTCAACGCGTCGAATTTTGCAGTTATAACACGATTATAGTAAATGTGAACCAATCATGTCAAATCTTTCGGCTTCCGAGCAGAAAAAAATAGGCGTTCACTGGATTCCTGTGGAGGCAAATCAGAATAATCGGCAGTAATGACAATATCAGTGAACCCGGCATCGGCAAGCCAGCGCATCAATTGAATCGGCTGGTAGGCACGTTGCCAATGCTCTTCTTCCATCCGTTCGTACAAGTCGTTTGGCTGACGAATGAAAAAAGTAAGCTGATGCTCCACTTCCAGACGAAGCGGGTCGCAGAAACATTGCCAAATATACGAAACTTCATCTTCCACATGTGTGAATGTCTCGTCGCCAAATACGTGCAGCATTTTATAGGGACTGTGGACGTCAAACAAAAAGCTGCCGCCAGGGGCAAGATGAGCAAATACGCGCCGGAACGTTTCCTGTACATCCGCTTCTTCGGTCAGGTAGCTAAGCGAATCGCACAGGGAGATGACTGCATCCGCTATAGGCAGTTCCAGCTTGCGCATGTCCTGCTCCACCCAAGCTACCTCTACTTGTTCTTGCCTCATCTTGTCATACGCTACCGCAAGCATTTCTGCTGACAAATCGACTCCAGTCACACGATACCCACGCTTGGCAAGCGGGATCGCAATCGTTCCTGTTCCACAGCCAAGGTCAATTACCTGCTGTGGCTTCTCACCCTTGCCCCAGTTGCTCTCTACCCAGTCCAGCCATTGGTCATAGGGAGAGTCTGCCATCAGCCTGTCGTACACGGCCGCCATATGAGCGTACGCCATCTGACTCTACCCTTGTTCCGAGAAGGAAACGTCCTCTGCATCCTTCCACAGACGCTCCAAATTGTAAAACTCGCGATCTTCGCGGTGGAACACATGGATGACAACGTCGCCCAGGTCGACCAAAACCCAGCGCCCTTCCTCGGCACCCTCGATCCCGCGAACGGTAAAGCCATTCTTGTGTACCTGATCACGGATTTCTCTTACGATCGCCTGAACTTGACGCTCGTTGTTACCGTGACAAATCATGAAGTAGTCCGCGATTACAGATAGTTTTTTGATGTCCAGTGCTCGCAGGTTTTCTGCCTTCTTGTCTTCTGCTGCCTTTACAACTAAACGAGCCAAATCTTCTACTGTTTTAACCATTAAACCCTCCTACTCTCCCTTTTCGGGAAACTAAATCGTTGTATGCGATTAGCGTCAACGGGTATACCGTCTTCTGTTTTTCTATCAAAAAGCGGATCGTCCCTCCCAGTGCATGAGACAGGGCGGCATCCAGATCATGCAATGCCAGCGCACGGATTTCCTCCACGCCCGGATAGTTTCGATTCGGTTCTATATAGTCTGCCACACAGACCACTTTTTCTAACAAGGTCATCCCTTGTCGACCTGTGGTATGGTAGCGAACTGCCTGCAAAATCTCTGGGTCGGTGACACCCAGCTCGGATTGGATGACGATGGCTGCAGCAAAAGCGTGCCACAGCTCCTTTTCCCCTTCCAATAGCTCAATGGGCATGTCATGACGAACCAAAATTTCAAACATCTTGTCCACAGGCCAGCATTTACAGTAATCGTGCAGAAAACCGGCCAGCTCTGCTTTGAGAGGATCAGCCCCGTATCGCTTAGCAAGTAGACTTGCTGACTCTGCTACCCCAAGCGTGTGCTGGTAACGTTTGTCATGCATTTGCGCCCGCACATGGGTGAGCAACTCCTCCCGATTACTCCACTTATTCATAGAATCGGTTCTCCTTTATATATCGCTCTACCGAATCAGGCACCAAGTATCGGATACTTTTACCAGCGGCCGCCTTATCTCGGATGAGCGTAGAAGAAATGTCCCACACAGGCATCTCGACAAACGTCACATGCTCGCTTGCCATGCGATCAATATCGGCTCCCGGCCTTGCCAGACCAATAAAGTGTATCATACGAATCAACTTTTGGTACTGGTACCATGTGGGCAGGATCTTCACCATATCTCCCCCAATAATAAAGGAGAATCGGTAATCTGGATACTGCCAGGCAAGCTGAACGATTGTGTCGTATGTGTAGGAAGGCCCCTCGCGTCCGAGCTCCACATCCGTCACACGAAAGGACTCGTGGTCAGCCACGGACAGCTCAACCATCTTCAGGCGATGTTTCGCTAAAGTAAGGCTGTCACGTCGTTTATGCGGAGGGATCTGAGTGGGCATAAACCACACTTCGTCAAGTCCTGCTTGTTCCCTGGCCTGCTCTGCAGCAAGCAGATGACCACAATGGATAGGGTCAAAAGTGCCACCCATGATACCAATGTGCTTGTATTGTTGTTCTTTCATGGCTACCGCCTACTGTTTACGGCAATTTGATCGTCTTGTGCTCCCGGGACTCTTTATACAGTACAACTGTATGTCCAATCAGCTGCACCAGTTCCGCTCCAGCACCTGCCGCCAGGTCTTCTGCTACTTCGTGTTTGTCGTCATTATTATTTTGCAAAATGGCTACCTTGATCAATTCACGTACTTCTAACGCTTCTTTGATCTGGTTAATCATATTTTCATTTACTCCACCTTTTCCTACTTGAAAAATGGGAGCAAGGTGATGTGCTTCTGCGCGTAGAAAACGCTTTTGCTTGCCGGTTAACATCGGCATGCCTCCTTATTAGTCCTGCAATCGTATTTCGATCAGGTTGTTTTCTTTAATTGCTGCAAGACGACCTCTCGCATGACCTCTGTGGGTGCACTTTGTCCTGTCCATAGTTCAAAGGCGAGTGCACCTTGATTCACGAACATGCCTACACCGGAATGAACAGCAGCTCCGATTGCACGTGCTTCACTGAGCAAACGCGTCTCCAGAGGATTGTAGATGAGATCGCTTACGGTTAATTTGTCGTGCAACCACTCTGTTGGAACAGGCGTTTCCTGCACATTGGGGAGCATTCCGATAGAAGTGGTATTAATGAGCAAAGAGGAGTCCGCAATGGCGTCCTTCCCGTCTCCCTGCTCCACGATTTTCGTAGGAACAATCAATCCTACATGCTCTGCCAGAATCGCCGCTCTTTCTCTTGAGCGGTTGATGATTCTGATTTCCTTCACACCTTTTTCAGCTAGAGTAAACGCCACAGCTCTGGCAGCGCCTCCCGCTCCTACCATGGTTACAATTTGTTGGTCCAGCACTATCCCCGTTTCTTCTACAAGCGAGCGGACGTACCCCGTTCCGTCCGTGTTGTACCCAATGAGGCGGCCTTCTTCTATGACGACTGTGTTGACGGCCCCGATCCGCTTGGCCAGCGGGTCAACCTCATCTAGCATCGGCATAATGGCTACCTTGTGCGGAATCGTCACATTGATCCCCTTGAGTCCAAGTGCGCGAATGCCTGCTACTGCATCCTCCAGTCTGCCCGGCTCAACGTCGAAGGCAACATAGGCGAATCCCAGATCCATCTTGGAAAATGCCGCATTGTGCATCATCGGTGACTGGGAATGAGAAACCGGATGACCGAACAGTCCAACCAGTTGTGTTTTACTTGTAATCATGAAGCTTTCCTCCCCGTAACTTCTCTCTAGCATCTGGCAAGGAACAAGGTTGTGCTATTTTTAAGTGGAGCTAAATCAGCCCTTTACGCATTCCTATGCTTACACCTTTCGGAGCATGAACGACAATGCTTGCCTCGTGCTTGCCTTGCAGACTGACCCAACCCAAACCGGAAATCACGATATCGGTAGTAGTCGCAGTCGGCTTTATCTTGAAGGAATGCTTAACAAATGGCGGCAATGCCTTGGCAGCTTCTTCGCCCGTTGGCGGTACCAGCAGAGTTCCATGATGTTTTTCCATCACTTCATCTGCTTTTTCCAGCTTGGTACGGTGAATGTACAAATCATTGTCTACGTAAACGACTAAAGATTGTCGCGGGCCACGTACAAAGTCAATCCGAGCAAGGCCACCCAGATAGAGGGATTGTCCATCGTCGAGCTGATATACTTTGGAATTGATCCGACTGGTCGGCGTAATTTTGCGCAAATCAGCCGGAGAAACCATATGGCCGATCTGATCGCGATTGATAATGCCAGGCGTATCAAAAATAGAGCGGCCATCTTCCAACGGAATCTCAATCTTGTCGAGCGTCGTTCCCGGAAACGGAGAGGTTGTGATTTCCATGTCAGCAGCACCGTAATCATGCAAAATCCGGTTGATCATCGTGGATTTCCCTACATTTGTCACGCCAACGATATAAACATCGCGACCTTTGCGAAGCTCTCCGATGCGGTTCAAGAGCTCATCAATATGAAGTCCTTTTTGAGCACTGATGAGTACCACATCTTCAGGACGCAAGCCGCGCTCCTTTGCCTCATGCTGCATCCAGTTGCGAACACGATTTAAATTAATGTTACGCGGAAGCAAATCTACTTTATTACCTACGAGCAAGATCGGATTCTTCCCGACAAAACGAGGCAGTCCCTTCAGCCAGGACCCCTGGAAATCAAAAATATCGACAACCATCACAACCAAGGATTGCGTTGAGCCGATTCCATCCAAGATTTTGAGGAAGTCATCGTCTCCCATCCCAACCGGAGCCACTTCATTGTAATGCTTGATGCGATAGCAACGTTGGCAAATGACGAATTTCCTGCCAAGCGCAGAAGCTGGCGCATACCCTGGCCGTTTGGCATCTTCGCTCTGAATCGCGATCCCACAACCGGCACACGAGCCAGGCGTTTGTTCAGTCATGCTTTTCTCCTCCACGAAACCATTCCTTTCCGCTCCATCCAATTAAGGGCCACACGCTCCAATTGTCGATTGAAACGCGTCCAAAAACCATCCGTTTGGGCTACCGGTACAACCAAAATCGTATGAAACCCAAGCCGGTTTCCACCCAGCACATCCGTAAACAATTGATCGCCAATGACAACGGTCTCGGCAATGGTTACATTCATCTGCCGAACCGCTTGTAGGAATGCCCGATTCGTTGGCTTACGAGCCGAGCAAATAAACCTGATATCGAGAGGTGAACAGAAACGGTCCACACGTTCCTTGTTGTTGTTGGAGACTACCGTTACCTGAATGTCGGCTTCAGATAAACGTTTGAGCCAATCTTCTACCTCAGGGGTGGCAAGGGGCCTGTCCCATTCGACCAAGGTATTGTCCAGGTCTGTAATCACTGCTCGAACCTTATTTCGTTTCAATTGATCTATATCAATATGGTGGATTGATTCCACGAACTGACTGGGCATCAGCTTCTTTAAAAACACGGGGGCACCTCCAAATGATGTGAAGCAATCAACCGCGATTTCGGCACCTACTATACCATAATCGACCACTCAGTTGCAAAAGAAAAAGCGCTAATGCCTCTTGCACACGACAAAGAATTTGAGTAAAATGTAAATACCAACAAAACTATTTTTGTTTATTTAGTTTTCGAAAAGCTTTTTGGCAGGGGGTCGATTGCGATCAAAGACCGGATCATGAAAGGTTTTATTGAAGAGATCAGAGATAAAGGCATGAAATTTTCCATGGATGATTTGGCCCGCAGACTGGGAATCAGCAAGCGCACCTTATACGAGCACTTCTCATCCAAGGTAGAAATTTTAGAAACGATCATTGCGCAGATCTTTGCTGAGAGTGATGAAAAGACACGGCAAATTCTGAATGACGACAGTCTTTCTCTCATCGATAAGATCAGAGGTGTCATGATGGTTTTACCTACACACTATGAATTTTATGATTTACGTATTCTCGAGCAAATGAAGCGATATTATCCAGAGCAATGGGCGCTAGTCGACTCCTCTCTAACGGATGATTGGCAAACGCTTCGCGTGTTGATCGAGCAAGGCATTCAAGAAGGCAAGATCGTCAATATGAACGTCACCCTCTTGATGAAACTGATTGTGGATACAGTAAATTCAACGCTTGACCAACGTTTTTACATGAAAAACCAGATTACGGTATCTGAGGCCCTATCCGCAATTGTGGATGTTCTTTTGTATGGGATTATACCGGTGGATAAAAGGTGACCCCTTTTATTCCCTTTTTTTGGGTAAACCAATAAAACAAAAAAAGTTTTTATAGTTAAGAGGTGTTCTAACATGTCTATCTTTACACAAATGACAAAACAACAACGTACAGGTCTTCTCTTTGTCATCCTGATTTTGTTTATCGACATGCTGCTTTACAGCTTGTTGATTCCGATTGTTCCTTATTTTACGGAAACGCTCCAGCCCTCTTCGACCATGATGGGGATTTTGTTCAGCAGCTATGCAGTTGCCATGCTGCTTGCCACTCCGATCTTTGGACCGATTTCAGACCGGATCGGCCGGCGTACGATGCTTCTGGTCGGCTTGCTCGGACTTGCTGCTTCTACATTGTTATTTGCCTTTTCAGAGACGATGGCGCTTTTGATTACAGCCCGATTCGTACAGGGGATCGCAGCAGCCGCCACATGGCCAACAGCTCTTGCCTTGCTCGCTGATTTGTTTCCGCCAAAAATGCGCGGTGCAGTAATGGGTACTGCTTTGACCGCGATTTCAACGGGTACCTTGCTGGGTGCACCGATTGGCGGATGGTTGTTTGAAATAAGCGATCACCGCATGCCTTTCCTTGCAGCAGCAGCGTTTACAGTGATCAACATTGTTTTGGTTTATCTGTTCCTGAAAGAAGAACCGAATCGCACCGTCAGCGAAAAGCTTCAAGTAAGTGGATTCTTGCGCAATCCCCAAGTTGTTTTTATCGCGGGTATCGTCCTGTTGGCAGAAGTATCGCTTTGCCTTCTGGAGCCGACTCTGCCCGTCTTTTTTACAGAGAAGCTCAGCAGCACACCGACAACCATCGGACTCTTGTTTGCCGTCATGACTCTCGCTTACGGGTTGATCGCCCCGGTGGCCGGTTCGATGTCCAGCCGGTATAATCCGTACAAGCTGATGTTTGGCGGAATCATTGCCCTGGGTGTCTTTATGCCTTTCCTGGCGTGGGCTGGATCTATCTGGCAGACAGCAATTGCTATGGCGTTTGTTGGGGCAAGTGTAGGCTTCACCTTATCTCCAACTCTTGCTACACTGGGCGAGATTATTGACCAGGGTGGCACCGGTGCTTATGGTACGGCCTATTCCCTTTTCAATATGTTCCATGGTGTCGGGATGGTAGCCGGTCCATTAGCTGGCGGTATATTGACTGATATATTGCCAGTCTCCTCTGCCATCATCGTCGTTGCCGCAGCCGTACTTGGTTTTGGTATTTTGCTGTTCGTTCAGCTGCGGGCAAGCAAACCCGCCCGTTTCACCACAAAAGACCGCAAGTTAAACGTATAAACGTAAAAAGCACCCCCAATCTCCTGTGAACGGTGACATTGGGGGTTTGCCTTATTCGTTATTTATCTAAGTCTTGTCCTCGCCTGGTTTCCATCAAGCGCTTGACCCGCTCTGTCGGGGTCCAACATTGGAAGCGATAATCAGGCCGTGTCTCGTAGGTGAGACGAGAACAACGATAGCTGACCCCGCTCGCTCCTTTTTCCACTCGAAAATGAATACAGGTCGCACAGCAATGAAACGCACTCGCTTCCTCCAAAGCTCCCCCTCCTTATCGTCCCAGCTTCCAGGAAAACATGGAAAGCTGTTCGTAACGCTCCCCCTGTTGTTCCGCAAAATTGGAAAAACCAACGCCAACCAGCCTCACACCAGACGAATAATCAAACGCATCGAGCAAATCATCCAACAAATCCTGCCAATTGGCACCTGTCACTGCCTTACGCTGCTTGGTTCGTTGGGTAAAATCCGCATACTTGATTTTGAGCGTAATCGTCTGCGGGTCGACCCCGTCTTGACGGACGTCCTCCTCCACTTCTCGTAGCAAAGAGGTCGCTATAGGGGCAATGGACTCCCGGTCATACAAATCAAAGGGCAGCGTCGTTTCGCGGCTTGTGGACTTCGGCGTGCGGTCCATTTCGATCTCCCGATTGTCTTCTCCTCTGGCGCGATGATAAAGCGATCTTCCAAATTTGCCAAAAAGGGTGACTGCCTCATCAAGCGATAATCGCCAAAAATCCTCAACCGTCTCAATCCCTTTCTTGGCGAGTACTTCTTGCGACTTCTTTCCAACTCCGTGAAGAGTGCCAATCGGCAATGTCCGAAGCACCTCCAACGCCTGCTCTGGGCGAATAATCACAAAGGCGTCCGGCTTTTTTAAATCACTGGCAATTTTGGCGAGCGACATATTATACGAAAGTCCAATGCTGCAGGTCAGCCCTGTTTCCCTCTTGATCCGCCGTTTCATTTCACGTGCGATGGGAACAGCATTCTCGTAGTGAGTTACATCCAGATAAGCCTCGTCCAGCCCTACTGTCTGATAGCGCTCTGCATAGGAGGAAAAAATCTCTCTCACCTCAGCAGACTTTTCGATATAGCGGCTGTAACGAACAGGCAGGTAAACGCCTTGCGGGCATTTTTTGCGAGCCATAGCGATAGGCATAGCAGAGCGGACACCGTATTTACGTGCTTCATAACTGCAAGTAGAGACGACTCCCCGGTTGCCTGTGCCTCCGACAATAATCGGTTTACCGCGTAATTCCGGCCGATCCAGTTGTTCAACACTGGCGAAAAAGGCGTCGATATCCATATGAAGGATTTTTTTCATTTCGGATAACCACCAAACATACATTCTCATTTGTATTATCCCTTTTTTTCGCCTTTGACGCAAGGGATGGATCTCCTTCTATTCGCCCGTTCGTGTCAGCCTTGGGAAGTAATGACCTGAAGCAGCTCGGATACCGGTGGATTTCCTTTTTTCGCGTAGATGATCTTTTTGTCTTTGCCGATGATGTAGACGATTCGTTGCTGGAAAAACAAACCGAGAATTTTGCCCACAACATATGCAGCTCGAATCGCTTCTCCCGTATCAACAATCAAAGGAAAGCCGTATCCGAATTTGCCCGCGAACGACTGTTTCTTGCCGATCTCTCCCGGATTCACACCAAATACAACGGTGTCTGCCTGTTCGATTTTGGCATAGTTGTCCTGAACCGCACAAAGCTGCTTGGTGCATACAGGCGTGTCGTCACCCGGATAAAAAATGAGTACGTTATGACGCTTACCGAGATGTTCGCTTAGATCTATAGGGCCCTTGGTGCTATTTGCCGTAAATATAGGAGCTACTGTTCCAACTTTTAACATGACACTCACCTCTTTACCCAAGTATACATGAACGACATCGAACGTAAGAGTCGACTTTCTCATTCGGAAATGGGCTTTCTGGCAAGCGACAAGTGTTTTGGAGACGAAAAAACCGTTCTGCTGATGACAGAACGGTTTTGCTTTATGCATTTTGGTTGTCTGGTTCTATTCGCTTAGGTCGCTTGCAGCTTTTGCTGTTTGACGCGGGCGATAAATGCCTCGGCAATCTTTTGCATATCGCCATCATGCCCCCACATGCGCTCCGGATGCCATTGCAAGCCTACGTGCAGCCCGTCGAGACTTTCGATCGCCTCGATCACACCGTCAGCCGCGCATCCTGTCATTTTAAATCCTGGCGCTACGTCTTTGACTGATTGATGATGAGAAGTATTGACCAATACCTCTGTCTTGCCGAGCGCACCGGCCACAAAGCCAGGCTGCAGCACTACCTTGTGTGCTCCGTATTGGCGCGAGCCTTTTTGTGCGTGCTGCAATGCCCCTGGTACTTGTCTGGGAATATCCTGAACGAGCGTGCCGCCACAAGCTACGTTCATTATTTGCATCCCGCGACAAATGCCCAGCATCGGTTTTTTCAGCTCCATTGCCAGCTTGATGACTTCAAGCTCTGCGATGTCGCGCTCATATTCAATCTCGCCCAAGCCTTGCAACGGCTCCTCGCCATACAAGTGAGGCGCTGGATCGTCACCGCCTGTCAAAATCAAGCCGTCCAGCGATTCAATCATCTGGCGAAACGGCGCCTCTTGTATGGTTAGAAGCGGCAGGATGAGGGGAATTCCGCCAGCACGGGCAATTCCATCCACATAGCCTGATCCGACATAGAAGAACTGGTCCAGATTGTTGCCCGGGAAAAACATTTTCGTACACGCTACGCCAATAATCGGACGCACACAAGTCACTCCTCATCCACTCGTTATTTCTTTTCGTTGGACGCGTATTTGAAGTCAATGAATCCGAG
Organism: Brevibacillus sp. NRS-1366; assembly: GCF_050467985.1. Lineage (NCBI taxonomy): Bacteria > Bacillati > Bacillota > Bacilli > Caryophanales > Paenibacillaceae > Brevibacillus > Brevibacillus sp. NRS-1366. Next base: position 91,461 of record NZ_JBITPN010000010.1, read on the forward strand.
GGCGTCTACTACTACGTCTTTTACGCTGTCCTGTTTCACCCATGCATACGTAAAATAGTAGATAGGCATAGCCGGCATTTCATCCATGACAATGGCATCTGCTTTTTTGAGAATTTCTTTGCGCCTCGCTTTGTCCCCTTCTTTTGCCGACTGGGCGAGAAGGTCAAGAAACTCTTTATTCTCCCATTTCGATGTATTCAGGCCACCTTTAAACACTTCCAGGAAGTTGATTGGATCGTTGAAATCGCCGATCCAGCTCGCACGACCAATCGTGAAGTTGCCTTCCTTCATCTGCTCCCGGTGGACCTTGTTTTCTTTATTCACCAGCTTCACTTCGATCCCAAACGCTTTTCTCCATTGGTCTTGGATGACCGTCGCGATGCGCTGGTTTACTTCGGTCGTGTTGTAGGCGATCGTGAGTTCAGGCAACTGGGTCAGACCCGCTTCTTTCATCCCTTCCGCCAGCAGCTTTTTCGCTGCTTCTACATCGCCGTCCTTGATGTAGCCATCTGGCGTGAGCGCCATCGTTGGCGGTAGGATTCCCGTCGCTGGCGTGCTCTTGTACGGTACAACATTATCCGAGATTTCTTTGCGATTAACAGCCGTCGCAAAAGCTTGACGAATTTTTTTGTTGTCAAAAGGCTTCTTGGTCGTGTTGAAAATGTACCAATACGTACCTGCTGTCGCCTGCGCTTGCATTTTACCGGAATCCTTCAAGGCATCCAGAGCATCAAGCGGCAAATCCCCAAGCGGTGAGCCTGCCCAGTCCAGGTCTCCTTTTTCAAACATCGCCAGCTCTGTGTTTGCGTCTTCGATCATGTTGACAGTGAGCTTGGACAATTTGACAGCATCCTTGTCCCAGTACGAATCACTCTTTTCGAATTCGATGACCGATTTGTGCTCCCACTTTTTCAACACGAACGGACCGTTTCCGATGTAGGTTTCCGGCTTGGAAGCCCACTCTTTGCCGCCTTCTACCGCTTTTTTATTTACGGGGAAGTACGTCACGGATGCGACTAGTTCCGGGAAGAATGGCGCCGGGTTTTCCAATGTGACGACAAGCGTCTTATCGTCTGTTGCCTTCACACCCACATCCTCGGCTTTTGCTTTGTTGGAGCTAAATGCCTCTCCATTTTTCAGATAGTAGAGCTGGTAGGCGTAACCGGAAGCGGTCTTTGGATCGAGAACACGTTTCCACGCATATTCAAAGTCATGGGCTGTTACCGCGTCTCCATTGGACCATTTGGAATCTCGCAAATGGAAGGTGTACGTGAGCCCGTCCTCTGATACCTCGTACTTCTCTGCGACCGCCTCTTTCAATTCGCCCTTTTCATTTAGGCGCAGGAGGCCATCAAATGCTGCCCGGGCAACAGACATCGAAGGGATATCTTCTGCCAGTCCAGGGTCGATCGTGTTCGGCTCACCTGTATTCAGGTTCACCTGCATCGTTTGTGGGGTAGACGTTTGGCCCTGTGGTGCAGAGGGCGTTCCCCCCGGTGTACCCGCTTGCGGTGAACCACAGCCAGCAAATGCTAAACTGGTGAGCAGAACAGCGCAAAACGATAGCTTTTTCAACCTTTTCACAAAAAAACCCCCGTCTTATGGAATATTCTTCTTGATTGTTAGGAGCATGTCTAAATAATATTATCTTGAGAAAATTTTGTCTACACGAAAGAAAAAGGAGATGGATCAAATGCTATCTAGCCTTTCTGCTCCCATTGCCGAGTTAGTGAAAGAAGCGGGCGGTGAATGGGGAATTTATCTGGAAGATTTGCAAACCGGCGAGAAGGTCACCATGAATGAAAATCAACGCTTCTACGCTGCCAGTGTCATCAAGGTCCCGATCATGACAGCGGTTTTTGCAGAAGCCTATGCAGGGAAGCTCGCACTCGAAGACACCATCAAGCTGCGCCGTGAAGATCTGGTTGGCGGAGCCGGTGTTCTGCAGCACATAACACCCGGAACTGAGCTAACCATTCAAGATCTCGTTACGCTGATGATTATCCAGAGCGACAATACCGCGACGAATATGATGATCGATCTGGTCGGTACCGAAAGCATCCGTGCTGCCATGAGCAAAACTGAAATGAAGGGTAGCCAGTTCTACAACAAGCTGATGGTCGTACCGGCAGAGCTGGAAGGCTATAATGAGGTCACTGCCGCCGATATGGGAAGCCACCTGCGCTATTTGGCGACAGGGAAAGTCATCTCGTATGACAGCTGTCTGAAGATGATCGCCATCTTAAAGCAACAACAGCACCGCGACCGTATCCCGTTTCTGCTACCTGATCCAGACGGGGACGTGATCGGCATGGTTCCGAAATGGGAATTCGCGGGCAAAACTGGCTCCGTAACGAACATCACGCACGATGTCGGAATCCTCTACACGGGATCCCACGCTGTCACCATCAGTCTTTTAAACAAAGGTTTGGAGCAAAAGGCAGCCGCCACTGTCATGGCACAAATCGGCAGCCTGGTGTACGGTGTGTACGGTAAGCCAGCGCAGTAATAAATCATACCCGCCTGGCTCGATGCTGGCGGGTTTTTCTATGGGCCATAAGCAAAACAGGCGTTCCTCCTATCTGGAAGGAACACCCGAAAATAGATGCAAAACCTATTCTTTTTCCAAAATGAGCTTGGAAACATCCATCGCGGAAGAGAAAGAGAGCTCGGACAATTGTCCTTGTCCTTCGCACCAGTCACCTGCAAAGAACAGGTTCCGGTAATCTGGCAGTGAAATCGGCAACGGCTTTTGGTTCATGGTCCATTTGATCTCCTGTACAATCGCACGAGTAGAGACACGCGGAACAACCAATTGTTCACGCCAGCCAGCGAAGTGCTTGTCATACATATTTTCAATTTCTTGCTTCCGTTGCTCTGCTGCTTCTTTATTCCCAACATCCGCTTGACGCATGTAGGCTGTTGCTTGCAGAAGCTGACCGCCTTCAGGCACACAGGTGTTGTCATAGTACGAAATGTCGGTAATGAAAATGCTGTTTTGCTTGTCGTAGATGTAGGAATATGGCGTGTCGATCCGTTCTTTCAAACCTACGTCATATACGATAACTACCGTTGGCTCGTAATCTGCATGCTGAGCGATCGCATGCTCCAAGCGCGTTTCAGCAAACACCTTAACCATTTCTTTTGGTGGAATACAGCTAATAAATTCATCGGCAGTAAACTCACCCTCCGGTGTTACCACTCCCACAACACGATCATCTTCTACATGGAACTTTTCCACCTTGGTCTTGGTCAAAATTGTTCCATTATTCTCCTCAATGACACGAACAAATTCAGCAATCAGTGCCTGCCAGCCCCCACCAATGTAAGCGACAGGTTTGTTGGTTGTAAATAGACGGCTGTAGTACGAGAAGAACACGTCAGACGGAATTTTCTCCGGTTCACGCGTAAAGAAGTTTGATGATGCGAGTGTCAGCATCATATCCTTTACTTCGTCATTGACATGCTTTTTCTCCATCCACTTTAGAATGGACATATGTGGATGGCCCTTTTCCATTTTCAACATGGTTTTTAAAATTTCAAACGTAAACAACACTTTGTCCAAACCGGTTAACAGCTTCGTTTGGAAGAGACCTTGTACGTTGGAAGGAACAGCAGTGAGCTCGTCACCTATATCGTACTTGGCTTTGGTCGGATTAAAATCTTGCCAGTCAATGTGCAGTCCCAGCTCTTTTTCAAACGTTCTCAGAACAGAGCTGTCGCGAGCATAAATAGCATGGGCCCCAAAGTTAAAGTTAAATCCTTTGATCTTCAGTGTAACCGCACGACCACCTAATTGACCGCGCTCCAAAACAGCAACTTTTTTGCCTTTCGATGACAAGTAGGCAGCACTGGAAAGACCAGCTAGTCCTCCACCTACAATAACAACGTCATAGTGATTGGTTGTCATACACAATCTCCCCTACGCACTAGCGATGTTGATTACATTAGTTAAACCCTATCCTAGGATACTGGATGGATAAGGTGGAAGTCAACCATTATTGAACTGTGTCTATTTTTATACTGTCTCATGCATTTTTTTCCTCTCTGCACTCCCATGCTATAATGGAAGAAACCTGAACAAAAAGAGAAGGGTGTTTTCTTTCATGACCTGGAATTCTTCTATCCCTCTGCAAGCACCAAATCAGCTTTTGCTACCGCCGATCGCCGAGAATCATGAACCGTTGGTCTCTCTAAAGCAGTATTCCCCTCAGATCGAGGTGTATCCTGTTTACTACCACGAAGGTTTGCTCGGTGCGATGAAAGATTGCCTCCTGCGACTTGGTGTCGCACAGCGTTTGAAAGAAGCGTCTCTACTCCTCCCGGCAGGATTTCGGCTCGTTATTTTGGATGGGTATCGGCCTATTTCAGTCCAACAAGCTTTATATGATCGGCAAAAAGAACGTTTGCTAAGTCAGGGCTGGATAGAGAATGACGATATGTACGCCGAATTGCACCGCTTTGTTGCACGCCCGTCGTCTGATCCTGCGAAACCCTCTCGGCATCTAACCGGAGGAGCCGTTGATCTGACGATTGCTGGGCCAGATGGGTGGCTGCAGATGGGAGCAGCGTTTGATGATTTCAGCGACCTGGCATGCACGAGATACTTTGAAGAGATATCCCCGATACTTCCCGAAGAGCAAAAATTTCGAGACCACCGTCGGCTATTGTACCACGTCATGGCGCAGGTTGGCTTCACCAATTATTCTGATGAATGGTGGCATTTTGATTATGGCAACCAGGCTTGGGCCGTGATAACGGGAAATGAGGCAGCATGCTACGGTGGCATTCTCTTTTGAAAAGACTCTCTAGACATAGAAAATAGGGGGAAGCATCCCCCCACAAACGTGTTGTGTGTTCTTTTTTCTACTCATTCCTCCGCGTCATTTGCTGCCAGACGGTACCGCTGGCAGCTTCTCCGCTCTCAATCCGTTCAACTGCCATTTGCACTTGCAGGCTGACCTCGAATTCGGGGTCGTTCTGTGCCGCACGTAATGCCTCAAGAGCGGACTCATCGCCCACCTCAAACAAGAAGCGGGCAGCACGCCAGCGAACCAGCTTATTGCGATCCTTCAGGGCCTCACACATTGGTGCGATAGCCTGCGCATCTCCCAAATCGGACAAGGTATCGCCAGCAGTCCGTCTTACCGAAACGGAATCATCGCGAAGCGCCTCAAACAAGAGTGGAAAAACCGCATCTCCACCAAGCATTCCTAAATAGACAACGGCGAGTCTGCGGATAGATGGTTTTGTATCAAGCAGGGCCTTTTCAAGAATAGGCAAATCTTCCTCACCTGGCTCCATACGATCTAGAGCTTCATACCGCTTTTGCCAATCCGGATCGTCCAGCATCTCCAGTGTGACTACTTTCTTTTCTCGCACGATGGGCTCTGGCGTTTCTCCCGGTCCTTGCTGCATCGCGTGCAGGACGAGCTCCTCGACACGGCTTTGCGGATAGGACGCATCTATTTCTTGGGCGACCTCCTCCCCGATCTCTCGCAAGTCTCCATAGCGAACCCCGTGCTCCATCCATTTTCGCTCCATGATCAGGTTAGGTGAAGCCGAGCCTGCATTTACGGCTGCCTGTCCAAATCGCTGCGGCAAAGCAGCACGGATCTGCTCTGTTCCCATCGTCACTTTTACCTGCATGGGCACACCGCGAAACATTTGGATAAATACCTGCGCCTCACCAAAGGCAGCACCATCCGCTTGCGCGAGCACGGGAACAGCAGCGCCTCCGCCAGCTTGCAGGACTTCTCTCGCCTGGGTCAGGATACGCTGCCAGTCTGCGTTTGATTTCCGCTCCAAAGCAAGAAAATCAGCAGTATGGAAGATAGACGTAACTCCATCAATTTCTAGCAGCTTGCCCATCAACTCGGGAGCTTTTGCCGCTTCCGCTTTTGTATAAACATGTTGAACGCCATCTGGCAACCGTTCGTCTACGTTTAGTTTCATCACGTTTGGACTCGGTGTTGGTTCGATCGACAACAGTTTCATTATCTGTCACTCCTTTTCACACGCTACTGCAACCATCCATCCTATCGTAGCACGTCGGCTCCCTCTTTTTCCAATCTGGAAGACAGTTACGAGCAGTTTCGACATATCACGAGAGATACGTATCCTAAAAATAATGCCGTCTCATCTCTTGAACAACCTCATCCAAATTATTCGCCACCTGGGGAATGGCATACCCGACATAGAGCGGGGACGTAACAAAGCGCGGTATGACTTTGGCAACCAGTTTTTCTTTCCAATGATAAAAGAAAAAGTTGTAGCTTTTATTACGTACATTGACGTGATTCAGCACCCAATGCGCAAGAATTTGGAGATAGTCGGCCATTTGGGGCAGTCGATTCCAGTCTGATAAAATCACATTGTATTCAAAAAAGCCTGCACGGGGATGAGTCGAAAGAGAGCACTCGACCCCTGCCTCACGATCGATCGTCACCCCTAAAAAATCGCTGTCCTTGACCTGTTCGTGGTAGTCATAATCATTGAGCCCGACAATTTGCATATGGGGATGGCGAATGCTGCCCCCTGAAAGCGGACCATGATTTTTGAAAAAAAGAACAGAACGAAACGAGCCACTTTGCTCCATCTCCAGCCATTTTTCCACGCCAAAGGAAAGCAAGGCACGCACATGCTCTTTCGAGTAAACGGACCAGTCTCCCTCGCAATCATCCGATTCGATCAAGACCGTCTGGTACGTATTCTGCAAAACAGGGTACTTGTTCTTGAGCCATATCATGGAACCGCGTTGCTCCAGCACGTCAGTTAGACTGGTGCGATCGCAAAACGGACATGCTGTTTCCCGATTGTTTACACTCTCTGGCTTTCTTCTGCCCATCTGCATATTAAAGTGCAAATGCGTCTGCATCATTCAAGTGTCCCTCCTGTTCCCTTCTATCTTCACTTTACACCCAAAGATCGGGAAAATCATGCCGTTTTTTCTCCGCCTGTTTTTACTTTAGGCTGCGGTTTCTTTTTTTATCTCAATCCGTCTGCATACAATGGGAAGCAGTGAAATCCGGAAAGGTGTTGGATGTAAATGGAAAAGTCTTTTTATTACCCTGTGAGTTGGAGCGAGGCTCACAAATACAAATTGTTACTAGACCAGGAGGGTGTCCCCTACGAAATTCAATCACCGGTCGATTTGCCTATACTTGAAGAAGGCAAGCTGGCCATCGTCTTTCCTTCGATCCCGCTACGTTTGTACGCCTGGGTCAGAGCCTTGTTTTATCGCGACGGACTCCGTTATCCCGATACGTTCTCGCTCGATTTCGATCTCCGGTAATACCGGACGAAAGAAGGGACCCCTTCGGCTAATTCACATAAAATGTTGCTAGAGGCGTTTAGTATCACCCCATCAACAGGAGGTGAAGAACATGCCATCGTACAACATTCGCATTTCCATTGCCAACCTGAGACTTGACCTGTTCGACGGTTCCCAGTTGGTTCGGTCTTTTCCGGTTGCCCTCGGAAAGATTGCTACCTCCACCCCACGTGGAGATTTCACCATTAGGAGTAAAGTTCCGTATCCCAACTCTTACCCGGGAGGTCCACTAAGTGTATTTGGAACTTATTGGCTTGGTCTGAGCAAACCGCATTATGGTATTCACGGTACCAATAATCCATCCTCGATCGGCAAGTATGTCTCACACGGGTGTATTCGGATGTACAATCAAGATGTCAATTATTTGGCAAGAACAGTCCCCATCGGCACTCCAGTGCGCATCCGACAACAATAATGGAAGCAAAGCAAAGACCCGCCTCTGTTACCCAAGGCGGGCCTTCTTTACATGAGACGAGTCTTCTTTTCATCTTCTACTTGCGCTTCATCCGATTCGAAATATACAAGAAATCTTCTGGCTTGCTTGTACATAATGGATAACGTCATTTCTCTTATTCTGCTCATGATTGCATCTTTCTCGTCGGGGGTCACTTCACAAGCGAGTTTTTGTTCTTGCTCGGCAAGATAAGACTCCACCCATTCAGGGTCTAACTTATAAACAGGCAACGACAGCGACTCCTCTACTCTAGTAATCCTCTCTAGTCTACAGGAAGGAGGGAGTGCTTTCACAGCCTCAATTACTGGCTAAACAAACAGAGATTGGCACTCGTCCATTTACTTCCACGAAGTCTCAGCAACAAACGAGACGAATTCATCCGGGTGGCTGCGGATATAGCTGTGAATGGTCAAAACCGTATCGGGGACGATCCTCTGATAGGTAGTATAGAGTCGGTTGACCGTTTCATCAAGCAGAGCATCATCCTCGAGATCCTGCAAAGAAGCATCTGCCATTGTCTTGCCCAGTCTCTGATTTCTTTCCTCCAGCACATTGTTCATTTCTTCTAGCAAGGTGATCATCTGTTCTTGGCCGAAAAAGCGCAGCCCCGCCTGAATCCCGATCCAGTATGAAAATTCTTGTCTCGTATAGGCAGTCCAACTGTAAAACTCGACGGCTGAGCCGCATGCGTGATCATGAAACACATGAAACATGAACAGGGCACGCTGCCCCAAAGTCAATTGTTGATACACCTCTGCCTTTACAGACGGATTCTTCCCTCTCAGCGGTAACAACACAGGCTCAATACAGGCTCGCCCAAGCTGATCAGGAGGCAAGGAATCGAAATATTCCCGCTTAATCGCTACCAACATCGGATCACTCTCCCTTTCCACCATTATATAGGAAAAACCCCAGGAAGAAACAATTACTCTTCTGGTGGGGCGGGCGTTATTTCCTCATCTATTTTCCTTGTTCCAATTCTTCAATCATAGCGGACAGCTCTGTCCATCGTTCGATGGCTGCTTCCAAATCTGCTGCTACCTGTTGTTCCTCGGCAAACAGCTTCTCTACTTTGCCATAGTCGCTACCCGAAGCAGCAATCTCTTGTTTCAGCCGGGCACTCCGCTCTTCCAACGAGGCGATTTTGCCCTCGATTTCATCCCATTCCTTTTGATCCTTGTACGAGAGCTTCTTCGTGCGGTTATTCCCACGATTGGCGCTCGTCTTCTCACTTTTTTCGGCTGGCTCTGCGACCACGGTTTGCGACGCCTTTTCCTCACGTCGCTCTTCGAGATACTCGGAATAATTCCCGTTGTAATGACGGATCACTCCCTGTCCTTCAAAAGCAAACAAGCGGTCTACCGTGCGATCCAAGAAATAGCGGTCATGGGAGACCGTGATTACAGCACCAGGAAACTGCTCCAAATAGTCTTCCAAAATACTGAGTGTTTGGATATCGAGATCGTTGGTCGGCTCATCCAGAAATAAGACATTCGGCTCGCCCATCAACGTACGCAACAAATACAAACGACGGCGCTCTCCACCTGACAACCGTGAGATCGGTGTCCACTGCATATGCGGAGCAAAGAGGAATCGCTCCAGCATTTGCGATGCTGTAATAGACTCACCGTTGCTGGTTTGAATCACTTCAGCAGCTTCCTTGACGTATTCGATCACTCGCAGTTTTTCGTCCATTTCCACGCTGCCCTGCGTATAGTAGGCAATTTTGACAGTCGTACCTACTTCCAGTGAGCCACTGTCCGGTTGAATTCTGCCAGCGAGCATATTCAACAGTGTCGACTTGCCGCTGCCATTGGGACCGATGATGCCGACGCGGTCACCTGGCAAAACAATATAGCTGAAATCCTGAATCAGCTTGCGATCGCCATACGCTTTGCTAATTCCTTCTATCTCAATCACTTTTTTGCCTAACCTGCTGGCTCCAAGCGCCATCTCCATCTTGGCAGCCGGTCCTTCTACCACCCGATCTCTCAGCTCTTCTGCACGCCCTACCCGCGCTTTTTGCTTGGTCGTCCGTGCCTTCGCACCCCGACGCAGCCAAGCCAGCTCCCGCCGGAGCAAATTTTGCCGTTTGCTCTCGGCTGCTGCCTCATTTTCTTCACGCTCCGCCTTTTTTTCCAAGAAGGTGGCGTAATTACCTTCGTAGCTGAAAAGTTTGCCCCCATCCAGCTCAAAGGTTCGATTGGTCACGCGATCCAAAAAATAGCGGTCATGCGTGACCAAAAGCAATGCGCCTTTGTAGCGGGACAAATACTCTTCCAGCCACTCTACAGTCTCATTGTCGATATGGTTGGTAGGCTCATCCAAGATCAACAGGTCGGCAGGTTGAATCAAGGCCCGTGCCATCGCTACGCGCTTGCGTTGTCCTCCGGACAGCTCGCTGACTTGCTGTGAGAAATCGTGTAAGCCCAGTTGGGTCAAAATCATTTTGGCCTGCGTATTACTTTCCCATGCATCTGCCGCATCCATCCTGGTTTGCACAGAAAACATGCGCGCCTGCTTTTTCTCATCATCTGGCGCCACTTGCAAATCAGTCAATGCTTGCTCGTATTCACGGAGCAACGAAATAAGCGGAGAATCACCATAAAAGACCTGGTCGAGAACTGAAGAGTTTTCGTCAAAGCTAGGATTTTGCGGCAAGTACTCCACGCGGAAGTGATTAGCGTGAATCACCTTTCCGCTGTCCGCTGTGTCCAAACCGGCGATTATTTTTAACAAGGAGGATTTTCCTGTACCGTTCACACCGATCAAACCAATTCGCTGCTGCTCGGCAATATGAAAAGAAATGTCGTTAAACAAGACTTTTTCTCCATAGCCTTTGGATAGATTTTCCACTGATAATATTTGCATGATCGTCACCTGTACTTTTCTATTTGCCGTTTTGAAGCAAATGGATGTTATACCCGATGGTAACACGTTTTTCGTCGAAGCTCTAGGTTTGATCTGGTGCTTGTCGACACCCGCACGGACCATATGTTGAAAATATTGGAAATCCCCGGTAAGATATGTACATTAAATGGTAAAATAAGGTGCAGATCTAAAAACGAAGCCTTACTCTGAAAAGGAGTGATCGAATGAAACCGATGCGATCCACCATGGCTATCTTACTTGGTGCTAGTATCCTAGCCATAGCACCCATCGCCTCAGCCTCGCCCTCTCAAAGCATATCGCTGGTTGTAGCTGCAGATGATTTTGCTGATAAATTGAATAAGCTCCCTCCTGGTGCCAAGCGGATCGTGACCGAAGCCAGTGAATTTTTCGGGCTTACCCATGTAAAAATCATTACCGAGGGCTACCATCCTGAAAGCTGGAACCTCATACTAGAAAATCTGGCTGAGAATGCCGAAAAGAGTGGGAATGCCCCTACTTCCATCCACATGATCATCTCTGGAAAAAACGGCAAGGTGCTTCGGCTAGATACATACTGGAATCAGAAAAAAAGTACCCCTGCTCCAAACAAGATCGAGGCGATTAAGAAAGCAGCAGACTTTACCGATCATTTATTTGGGCAAAGCATGAGCGCTTCTACCGATGCGACTCTCGGTCCTAACGACTTCTTCACCCTACCTCTCTATCCGATTAGTAATGGTATCCCTGTGCAAAAAGCCGTCGCAACGGTTACTGTTGACCCATTTGGACATATCCTATCATTTATGAGAACGCAAGAAGATGTCGACCAGCGAAACCTGCCTACTGCAACAGGCCTGTTGTCTCCTGAGCAAGTAAAAAAGCTCATTGCCAAAGACTTGCAAGTCGATCTTGTTTTCAATGTAGAACAAGACATGTTCCAATACATTCCGAAATATCGAAGCTGGTTTGATGCAAAAACGGGCGAAGCCTCGTTACCCATGTATGATTCCAAAGAAGAGATCTCTACAATTGCGACTGCAAGCCAAGCAAAAAAAGCTTTATCTTCCGAAGATGTCAAGCAGATGGGCGATACTTACTTTGGATTGAACAAGGAAAAGCTAACTATTTCCACATCGAGAGAAAGTCATCCTGATATCCCTCCTAAACGAACCTACACGTTAAAAGACGGAACGAGCGAAATCCTAGTAAAGGTAGACGAGAAGTCTGATTCTCTCATTTCAGTAAGCCAATTGAGTGGGAATCCTAATCAGTCGTCTGAGCTTACTTCTCTGGAAGATGCTAAACAACAGGCGCTGCATTTTATCGAGAACTATGCTCCAATCGCTACAGATAAATATGTCGTGCAAGAAAAAAAATCGCTTACAGCGTATGTAGAGCTAGGCATCTATCCAATGCACGGAGAGATACGAGCCAATTCCCCCTATGTTACCGTAACTGTTGATTTGCAAAGAAATGTGATTACGTCCGTTGAGGCGAAAACGTATCCAATGCCGACAGCAGCTACGCCCGCCGTCATCTCGAAAGTTGAGGCGATAAACGTGTTAGTGAATGCTCTTGACGTTGAGCTGGCCTATATATACCCGAATGATCTGGGTCAGCAATCAACTTCCCCTAAGCTGGTATATCTACCAACATCTGTAATGAAAAACATATCTGTAGACGCTACTTCCGGTACACTTATTCGTCAAAACCAATAATTTTTCTCGTCTACCAAACGAAAGGCAAGCGATATCGGTCCTCTCCGAAGAATCGCTTGCCTCTTTTTATGTAACCAAGGCTTCGTTAACTCGCTGAAGCACTGTGCCAATACATTCATCACGGTTAACCAAATCAGCCCACCCCATCCAGCGCAGTAGACTCTCGTATTGCTCCACGACTCAGCCTGCTCCAACGCCTCTTGTACACAGGGGAGCCGTTTTTCGGCCGACTAGTAATGTCTTTGATAAGCAGCCGGCTGCTGATAGACAGATTCCTGAGAAGAAACAGATGGATACCCGTATGATGTCGGTGCATGCTGCGAGTAAGCGACATCGTAATCGTTATGAGGAGAAGGGAATTGACCGTAGTAATTGTACTGAGGGTACGGACTAGAGGTCCTATTTATATTTCCTTGCACCCCTGGATGGCAGCCTCTTGGCGGACCGATGACCACTGTATTTGTAATGGGTGCAAATGTTTCCCTGACCTTGGCTTCATCCAGGCAATACGTATGTGCCCAAATACTGGGTGGTGTCAAACGCAAAATATCGGAACCAAAAATAACCTCTGGAATCGGCGCATCAAAGATTGCCAGTAGGTGCGTATTGTCTGTGTTTGCAATCTCGTAGTGCCACCAGCCTTGTGGAACATTGGCTACTTGCGCTGGCCGAATCGTAAAATTGAGCAACTGATTGGTGAATGGGTTTATGATCGAAACGACTGCTTCACCCGAAATACAATACACAAGCTCTGACGCATTTTGATGAATATGGGGCTCTACGACGTTGCCGAAGCTCAAGTAAATATCGAGTAACGACACATTTCCCAATGTATTTAATTGGTTGATTGAGAGCGAGTCAATGTAATTCCATTCGTCCTTCTTGAAGAAGAGATTATTTCGCAGGTCATAAGTAAATTGCGTGGATGGTGAGGTGTAATCCATATATTGATTTGCCATCTTTCCTTCTGTCCTCCAGCTCATTGGGTATTTGACTACTCGGTGTATGTGTATTCTTACAGCCTGATTGCCGTGCCCCATTGATTAGGCACGTAATGCATATCATGCTGTTCTTCGTCAGCCCATTGGCCAATCACCCTACTCGTATTCCGTACATATAGTAGTAATAAATCCTCGATACGAGGTCTGCTTGTGGAGGAGCGACTGCGTTTTAGTGGTAGGCTTAACCAGATCGGCACTCGGAGGAGGGTGATGGAGGTTTGACCACCTATTTCGTCTCAGACATTCACGGACAAAACCAGGCTTTTCAACAAGCTCTGCGCACGGCTTCCTTCTCACCGGAAAGAAATGATCAACTTTTCGTCCTTGGGGATATGATTGACCGCGGACCGGAATCAAAAGAAGTATTGCAGGGTCTACTTGCCATGCAACAAGCGTTTCCAGGGGAAATCATCCTGTTAAAAGGCAATCACGAGCAGATGCTGGAGGATTGGTTATTGCGACGTGGCAATCCGGAGAACTACCTTCGCTTCAATGGAGGTGATGCCACCATCCGTTCGTTTTTGGGCAACCATCCGTTGCGTCGGGTGTTTATCGGCTCCATGCCTTCCGAACAAGCACAAGATGAGGCTCGCCAATTTATTCTGACCAGGTACCCGGAATTACTGCCTGCGCTGGCCTCCCTGCCACTTTATGTGGAGCTGCCAGCTAACCCGCAAACAGGTGCACCCGCTGTCTTACTCGTGCATGCTGGAATCCGCCCTGGAATTCCGCTTCAAGAGCAGTCTCCCGAGGATCTGTTGTGGATACGAGAACCCTTTTACCTTTATTATGGAGGAGAGCGGCCTATCGTGTTTGGTCACACCCCAGTACCCAAATTACCCGGCTATGAAGGCAATGGCCCCTGGAGCCGCAATCATCTGGTAGGAATTGATGGTGGCGCCGCCTATCGACGTGGCGTTATGCTGATTGAATGGCCTTCGCTACAATCTTTCTTAGTCCCCATCCAGGACGTCCATTCATCCCCTCAAGTCAGGCTGCATGGACCTTAGGTTTTCGCTGGAAGGCTATTTGATGCTCCTGCCTGCTGCACTCTGCATCAGGTAGCACCAGTTCTCCCATTTCGGACAAGCCTATGCCTTTCACAAATTGTTACTTTTTATAATCTACTTCCGATTTGTAATATGTTAAGATATGGACGAGGTGTTGTTATGAAACGTGAACAAGTGGCAGAACAAGCAATGTTTGCATCCTGGGGATTCTCCCTGATTGCCACAGCAGGCAGTCTCTTTTTTTCTGAAGTTCTTAAATACATACCATGCGATCTCTGCTGGTACCAGCGCATTTTGATGTACCCACTCATCATCTTGCTCGGGATCGCAAGCGCCAAAAAGGATTACAAGATGTCTCTGTACGCCTTGGTTCTATCCTTGATCGGCGGACTCATTTCCCTCTATCATTACCTGGTCCAAAAGGTGCCGGCACTACATGAATTGGGTAACGCATGTGGAATTGTCCCTTGCAATACGGACTACATCAACTGGTTTGGATTCATTACGATTCCATTCCTCGCCCTGATTGCCTTTACCCTGATCAGTATCTTGCAAGTCATCGTAATGAAAAATACAAAGGAGATCTGATGCATGAAAAAGATTATCTTTCTATCCATCCTCGTGGCTGCCCTGTTGATCGGCGCAATCGTCTACTCCGACATGTCCAATCGCGAGCAAGCAGCAGGCAATCCTTATGGAAAAGCGAACCTGAATCCAGCGACTTTGGAGCAATTAAAAGACCCCCTGTACGACAACCTGATCATGCCTGACGAATTAAAAACAAAACTCGAGAATAAAGATGAGCTCTACGTTTATTACTACAGCCCTCTGTGCGAGCATTGCCGTGCGACAACCCCGGTGCTTGTACCGCTCGTCAAAGACATGCAAATTGATATGAAAAAACACAATCTGTTGGAATTCAACGCTAGCTGGGATCAATACCAGATCGAATTCACGCCAACACTTGTTCACTACAAAGATGGCAAGGAAGTAGCTCGCCTGGTTGGCGGCCACGAAGCAAATGAATGGAGGGAATGGTTGGAAGAGCAGAAAAAATCATAATGAAGGATCGGCCTCCCCGAGTGGGAGGCTGTTCTTCTATTTGGATAATCGTGACATTCATGTGAACTCTGCGCTTTACTGTGGAAGAAATAGCCCGAACGAGTCATAAGGCTTTTGTGTTTCTTTGCCTATAATGAGTACTGGGGAAGATCCTTGGAAAACGGAGGTAATAACATTGACCCTCACTTATCTGACGGAAACCTTTGGCTTTCGGGCGACATGGAACCCGGAGCTGATACTCCTGACAGCCTTGCTTGGATTGGCCTACTTTTCGTTTACGGGGCCATTGCGACACACATTTGCAGATGCGACTCCCGCTACGCTAAGACAAAAAACATGCTTCTCCATTGGCCTGTTGCTCTTTTACTTTGGCATGGGCAGTCCATTAAACGTCGCCGGTCATTTTCTGTTTAGTGCCCACATGCTGCAGCAGTCCATTCTTTATTTAATTATGCCTCTGCTGATGCTCGCTGGCACGCCTAGCTGGCTTTTGCGTCCGCTGATAGCGCGTAAATGGTCCAGACGCATTCTCAGTCTGTTCAGCCACCCAATTCCTGCTGTGCTCTTGTTTAATACCTTGTTTTCGTTTTATCATATGCCTGTTGTCCTAGATATGGCGATGAACAACCTAGCGATACATAACATGATCCACTTGTTGCTTTTACTCGCAGCCACCTTAATGTGGATGCCTGTAATTGCTCCGCTCCCTGAGATCAATCGCTTGTCTGATTTGCAAAAGCTGGCATACCTTTTTGCCAATGGGGTTTTGCTTACGCCAGCCTGTGCCTTGATCATTTTTTCTGAAACACCTATGTACGAGACATATGTTGACGGTCCGTCCTTGCTTTGTGCTCCCTTCTTTTCTGCTCCTATCGACAAATCCATGTTTGCCGTACCGCTCCCTCCCCATGAAGATCAGCGGCTTGGCGGAATTGTGATGAAGCTGATGCAGGAAATGACTTACGGAGCCGTACTCGCCTATATTTTCACCAACTGGTATAAAAAGGAAAGAGATCAACCCGAGGATGAACTCTTGCCGCAATAAGTCTATCGAGGCTTGTTCAAGGAGGAGCGACCGCATTATAGCGGAAGGTTATTTTTGCTGAATCAGAAAAGGAGGCGCATTCGTTGCCTGTTCCTACAACCGCTGCAATCCGAATAAGACGGCTGCTTTTGCTTTTGCCGTTACTGGTCCTCGCCGCGTTGGTCGCCTCCTGGTTTTGGGGCGGATCAAAAAACGTACAGTCCACGCTTCCTGATGTCACTTTGGAGACACTCGATGGACAGGCTTACGCCCTCACCCCAAAACCAGGGCATATTCGCCTGGTCGAACTGATTTACACGCGTTGTCCCGATATTTGTCCCACGACCACTATAAAGATGGTCCAGCTTCAAAAACGTTTGCAGGAAGCAAACCTGATGGGCAACGGGATTGAATTTTTAACCGTTACCATCGACCCAGAAAATGACACGCCTGATGTTTTGCGTTATTACGCTAAGCAATTAGGTATCGGGGCACAAGGATGGACCATCTTGCGCGGTGATGAACAAACCACCCGTACGGTTACCAGCTCGCTTGGTTTTTACGCCAGCAAAATGGAGGACGGATTTATCTCCCACACCTCTAGCACGTACCTGGTAAATCAAAACAATGAAGTTGTGCGCAAGTTTGGCATGGGTGAGGATTTTGATCCTGACCAAATTTATCAAGAACTGCTGAACGTTCAAAAGGAAGGGTAATGATCATGAAACGCTATTTATTCATTTTACTTTGTACAGCTGCTCTCGTAGCAACGGCTTGCGGAAAGAATAACAGTGGAGAAACCGGACTCACCTCTGGCGCTCCTGTTGAGGCCGCATTCTCTTTTGCTCCCGCAGAACCTGTCGTCGGGGAAGCCATTACATTTTCTGTAAAAGTAACCCAAGAAGGAAAGCCTGTCGATGACGCCAAAGAGGTGAAATTCGAATGGTGGAAGGATGGTCAGGAGAAGCATGAGACGATCCCTGCATCTTTGAAATCTGACGGGACCTACACAGCCGAGCAAACCATTAGTGAACCCGGCTCCTACTTTGTTTATTACCATGTAACGGCGAGAGATTTCCACAACATGCAAAAGACTCCCTTTACGGTAAAAGGATCAGCCGGGGAGCATGCTCCTGGAACTGACGCTGGAGAGACCCACCAGCATGGCAACAGCGCTGAATCTGACCACCAAGTTGATTTTCATTTCATGCCAGCAGATGGGATCAAAGCGAATGTGGCCGCACCATTGACAGTCCATTTGATGAGGGATAACCAGGCCTTTGCCGAGGCATCTGTCAAATTCGAATTCTGGCAAGGCAATGACGAAAAGCACACGTTCGTCGATGCTGCGGAATCAAAGCCTGGCCAATATGAGAACAACGTCTCCTTTCCTGCCTCGGGATCGTACAACGTGAAGGTCCACGTAGAAAAAGGGGACGTACATGACCACAAGGAGTTCCCACTCACCGTTCAATAACGTTTTCCACACAAAAAACGGCCTTCCATCACAGGAACGGCCGTTTTTTTGTGTTTGTCTAAACCGGGATACGCCTTCTCCTTAGCAGGTAAAGTAAGCAATTCGATCAAGTTCTAGTCTGTAATACTCCCAACGGTCGTGTCTCCACCGGTAACCTGCTACTGACGAGCGGCTGACATATACTGGATAAAACCAGAAGGAACGACCATTTTTCAGCCAAATGTAGGTATACCGATATAGGCAGGGATAGAAAGCTCCTCGGTTAATGCGACGTGTCCCCCCATAGCCTCTTGCTCCCGGAGAACTCGGTGTCCTGCCTGGAGGAGGTCCTGGCGGCGGTGGTGGGTATCCGGGCGGGGGTGGATAGCCTCCTCCAGGCGGCGGTGGATAACCTCCGGGAGGATAGCCTCCAGGGGGATGTTGATACGACATGACGTTCACCTCCTACAAGTCTCTCTATAGGAGATGCAGCAAACGCACAGATGGCATGTGCGTTTGCCCGTGGTCATTCACCCATTTTTTCCGCTACTGCCTGTAGCCACGGTTTTACACAGACAAAAGGGACGACTCCTGCGAGTCATCCCTTTGCTAGTAGTCATCTCATTTAACAGATAAATAGTCCTTAATAGGGGCGTCCACCCATGACAAAACGATATTCCCAGTGGGTATTTTTAAAATCCGTGATTTTCACTCCACCAGATTCTTTGGAGAACGTATTTAACAGCTTGTTGTCTCCCATGTAGATCGCTACATGCGTAATACTCTGCTTCGGTACGTTGATCCCTTTATAATCAGATTCCTTGTACCCCTTGTATGCCATGAAGAAGACGAGATCCCCTTTTTTCAGCTTGTTGATATCAGTCGTGTACGTGCCCTTGCTCTTCACATAGTTTGCCTGTGAACGCGCACCTCCGCGACCCATATCAATGTTAGCTCCTTCGAGGTACGCCCACATCGTCAGTTCGGAGCAATCCATCGTCTTCTTGTTTGAACGAGTAGATCCGTACTCATACGGTGTTCCCATATACTTCTTTCCTGCTGCAATTACCTTATCCCCAATCGCAGAAGATGAACTGTTCTCGGTATCGCCCGGGCTAGGTTTGGTGACTGTACCGGAATCAGCAGGAAGCACCCTGCGAGCCCCAACCAGTTTTTCCGAATAATCGCTCAAATTTTTGACTACCACCGCAGCTTCGCCCTGCGAAGAATAGATGTATTGGCCATCTCCGATATAGATCCCCATGAAGCTCGGGGCTCCTTTTCCATTCGAGGAAAAGAACAACAGATCACCCTTCTGAATATCGTTCGTTACGACCGTTTCGCCAGCCTTGTAAAGCTTTGGAATCGTGTCCTCTACCCCGATGCCTGCTTTTTTGAATATGTACGTGGCCAAACCTGCTGAGCCAAAAGAGTTAGGTCCCACCGCCCCGTATTTATAATCCTTGCCGATCAGCGCTTTTGCTTGTGTTACCACTTCTGCTGCTTTCGCAGACGATTGCGAATCCACAGTCTTAGCTGCAGCATGTCCACCATCAGCGAACATGAAGAGGGATGTACTCAGCATGACGGCGACAGTCGATTTTTGCAACCAATCTCGTTTCGTCATTCGTTCTCCTCCTGGCTGTGTTATTCCCAACGGATTGGGTACGAAAACCAGTTTACTGGAAAGATGGTGTCGGAATAAGGCTGTAAATCTTTCCAATCAAGGATTTGATTACATAGTCGGATGACCTTAGTCCTATTTCGGCACCCAGCCGGTACAAGGGGAAAAAGCCCTTGTCCCCCTTTCTGACAAGAGCGTATGACTTCGTTTTCATTCCTGCTCTACTTTAAGGCAAGTCTGCATTTTGCCGGTTTGCTTGCACAGAAACAACACGGTTTCTCCCATTTTCAACCGGTGTGATCCTTTTACGAGAAAAGAAGTGTCAGGACCTATTCGTCTGGCAAGCATACGATGTAATCGAGCTTTTGTCGCACAATGCACAACCCTATTGGCAGGAAACCCTGAACGGATCGCACCTCTAGCAATATGTCGGGCACTATTTCCTAGGGTATACAGGTAATCTACATTTTTTTGACTCAAGTAGCGACCGACGTCTTCGTGACCTTGGACCTCATATGTTCCCATTTCCAGCATGCTGGCCAATACCGCCACTTTCGTCCCAGTGCCAACTTGACAAAGTACATCAATAGCAGCTTTTGCCGCGTGTGGGTTGGAACTGTACGTATCATCGAGCACCTGCACATTCCCTGAGAAACGATAGCGAGTCAACCGCTTTTGCTGTGGCTGAAATGTGAGCAGTCCTCCTTGGATCTCTGTTACGGAAAAGCCAAGGGTGTGAGAAACGGCTATAGCAAATAGCGCGTTGTAAATATTATGCTCACCCAAGGTGGGGATGAAAAAGGACTCTTTTGTCTCGTTTATAATACAAGAGAAAGAAATCCCCTGCTCATCTACGAGAATTTCACTAGCCTGGTAATCCGCCTCATTCTCAATGCCGATGGTAATAAAGGTTCCTGTAAATGAGCCTATATACGGCTGCTGAGTCATTTGACGAGAGTATGGGCAATCCACACTAAGAAAGACTTTTCCCGTCGGATTCATATGACGGATTAACTCCGACTTCGCCTTTGCGATCCCGCTGATTTGTCCGCCAAAATTACCGATATGTGCCGTTCCGATATTAGTTATGATTCCGATGGATGGCTGAATGATCTGGCAATGCTTTTTTATATGTCCGCTATTCAACATACCAAATTCGAGAACGGCCGCTTCGTGCTCGTCCTTGATTCGTCTGGCATGCGCCCTCGTATTCCCCAGAAAATTCCGGTTATACATGGATTTATAAATATTCCAGCGTCTATTCAGGATAGCCGATACCATTTCCTTCGTTGTTGTTTTTCCTGCACTACCCGTCACCGCGATAACGGGTTTACTTAAAATGAGCGTCCTTGCAGGTTTAATGGCTTTCTTTCCCCCCGTCCTTCTCACTGGCAGCCTCCCCTTTATTCGGTTCCCTCACGATAGCTTTCACATTGTATGAGTGCAAGAGACAGCCTGTATAGACCGATATCTACGAAAACGTTCCGCTTCTATCCAAAACCAGCGGACGACTCCCAGAATAGAGTAGGAAAGAGAGGTGAAGCCAATGATACAAAAGGTAACAATAGCCGCGGTTGGAGACATTCTCATGTGGCGGGAACAAATCGCTTCTGCTAAATTGCCAGGTGCGAATCAGTACTCTTTCGCTGACATGTTTGCCCCTGTTGCCCCAATCCTGCAAAGCGCTGATTTAACGATTGGGAACCTGGAAACGACATTCTCCGGGAATACGCAGCCCTTCCAGATTGGATCTGCACGCACTGGTTATCCCCGCTTTAATTGTCCAGATGAACTTGCATCCGATTTAAAGCGAGCAGGCTTCGATGTGCTGACGACAGTCAACAACCACTGTCTGGATGGCGGGGCAAACGGGCTTTTCCGAACGCTCGATGTGCTCGATCAATGTAAAATGGAACATACAGGCACGTACCGCAATCAACAGGAGGCTGCTACCTATTTGATCAAAGAGGTCAATGGAATACGAATAGGAATTCTGGCTTATACGTATGGGACGAACAAACAACAGATTCCCCCGAGCTCTCCATGGATCGTCAATTTACTTATTCAAGAAAGAATCCTGCAGGACATTGCCCGCATTCGTCCCCTTGTCGATCTGTTGATTGTCTCTCTTCATTTTGGGATCGAATTCCGCTATAATCCCACAAAACGACAACGGCAGCTTGCACAGAGTATTTTAGAGCAAGGAGCAGACGTCATTCTCGGTGCTCATCCGCATGTACTCCAGCCTGTTGTTACCCCGATGATCACAGGGCGGGACGGAGTGAAAAGACAGACCGTTGTCGCTTATTCACTAGGGAATTTCACTTCCGAACGGATGCTCAACTTTGATACTTCTCAGTGCGGCGCCATCTTGCGTTTGAATGTTGAAAAAGATGAACAGGATCAAACGACGATCACGCAGATCTCTGTCGTACCTACCTACTCCCAACGCTTTTCCTCAGCGGGCCGCATCCGTTTTCGCGTGATACCAATGCGTTCCTCATTGCGTTATCCAGACAAATTCCTGACGCTCTCCCAACTGAAAAAGCTGCGGCTCCTTTTTAGCCATTCCAGACGCGTTGTCGGCCGACGTTTTGTGTAGATATTCATCCTCAGCATTTTGTCCTTTCGAGAACAGAAGAAAGGGGTGAGATTGTCATCGCAATCCCACCCCTTTTGACTATCTATCTGGTTATCATGGTAAATAGCTAGGTGGACGTTAATTAGGGAGCCACCTTCGCTGCTTCTTTATAAAGAACTTGCTTCAACACATCTGAAGCTGCTTCAAAATCCAATCCTTTTACGAGTTCAATTTCGCTTATGAGGAGTTGCTGTGCATTATCCAGCATGATTTTATCTCCTGTACCCAGCACCTTCCCTTTGCTGATCAGGTATAAATCGCGAATGACTTCTGCCCCGTCGTGAATGTCCCCGCTCTTCATTTTTTCTGTGTTCATCTTGTAGCGTTGTGCTGCATTAATCGTCAAGTCTGTTTCTCCATCACGCAAAACAGCCAACACATGCTCTAAAATATCTGCTTTTACTACCTGGCGTATACCCAGAGCGGACATTTTTTCAACAGGGACCATAATGTTAAGCTCTTTCAACAACATGTTCAACACATAGTACACATGCTTTTCCCCAAGAAACTCCTTTTCTTCCATGGCCTCAATGATACCAGCTCCGTGCATCGGATAAAAAATCTTGTCTCCAACTTGAAACATACGTCCACCTCCTTCAATACGATCCTTTTCATTATATCACAGATTTGCATTTTAAAATTTTTAATTTTATCACAGGAAATTATTTTAAGTCAATATTTTATTTGGATATAATTACAATAATGAAAAAAGGCCAAAAAAATACCGCTGACTGATTAGCCAACGGGTGATCATTCCAACAAATGGTGTCCATTCACGTCACATGCTACGTCATCTTAGAAACCGTTGGAGTCTCACTTCGACCACCTACTTTAAAGACAATCACGCCACCGATAATAACCAACACACCTATCAACTGCTTAAACGTAAAGGGGACCTTTTCGAGTCCCAACCAACCTAGTGAGTCCGACAATAATGCAAACCCGAGCTGTGCCGTCACAACGATCGATATGGCATACGTAGGTCCCAGAAGCCTTATCCCCTGCACCAAGCTGATTACCACACCTACTCCGATCATACCGCTGAACCAGTACCACGTTTGCATATGCTGCAGCGTAAATAAATGTCTCCCTTCAATCATGAAACCGATCGTCAGAGAAGCCAAAAAACCCATCCCTAATACTAATGTCGTCGTAGCCCAAGTACCCGCCCTTTCATTTACCTTACTGTTGAAAATATTTTGCAAGCTGACCAGCGATCCAGCGATCAATGCCATCAATATTCCGATCATCATGATTTTACATCTCCTGTTTTTTCGTAAATATTACCGCTAGCCAACGCAGCTAGCCTTTCCCGATCCTTTACGAGGATAACCCCTTTGGTACGCTCAATTAAACCCTCTGCACACAACTGCTGGATCACCCGATTCAAATGTCTATAGCTGGTTCCGATTAGGTTGGCTGCATCGCTTAGATTGGCTGTCCCGAGCTGCCCTTTAAACAAAGCATCAGACTCATCGAAGGAAACAGACAACAGATAACTGGCCAATCTCACTTCCACAGGATACAGCAAATTAAAGCTCATGGAATTCGATTTGGTATAGAATTTGTTCGTAATGATTTCTAACAGGAATTGCAAGAAGGGAACATAACCGCTTCCGTATTTTTTCAACCACCTATACTGGACACCAATCATCAAGACAGACGTTACCGCCTCCACCGTATTTAGATTCGTAGTCCCCCGCACGTATTCAATATCCCCAATCAACTCTAGCGGCGTCTTAAACGAGAGAATGAGAGTCTTGCCTTCTGCTGACGTCGTATAAATTTTCACTTTTCCCTTTACAAGCACGTACAGAGATTGTGCAGGTTCTCCTTGGGAGCAGATGAGATCTCCTTGCTTGAAGCGATACAATGACAAATGAGGCAACAATTGTTCATTGAACACGGAATCTAATTGATGAACATGCAAATAATGATTCACTAGGTCACGATCTTCGATTTCTTTCATGACACCGCCCACCCCTAATCCTCTCCCAGTAATATCCCGGAACATTCCACCATTTAATATCTTAGTATGACCACGCCAACGATCATCATCGTGATCCCGATGAAGTGCGGCAATCTCATCTTCTGCTTCGCCACCCCGAACCATCCGTTGCTATCAATGACAAAGGTCAGGCATAGTTGAGCAATGAGGAGAGCCGATATCGTTAGGGTGACACCAATTTGTTGAATCGCTGAGACATTACTGAAAATAATGATCGCCGCCAAGGCCCCACCCATTAAATATACCGGTTTTACTTGTTTAAACCCATGCCACTTTCCGTCTCGTACGAATAGCAGGATGAGTAAGGACACTATGAATCCAGTTAGCTGGGTAATCGTCGCTGTTTGCCACGTGCCAATATCTTGACTAATCCGCGAATTGGCTACACCCTGGAGAGTAATAAAGGCACCGCCTAAAAAAGCAAAAAAACTTCCTTTCATCCGTTGTTCGCCCCTCGATGATTGTTTCTTTTAGTAAACGACAGATCCGTGCCTGAAAGGAAGGACATATGTCCTGAGCTTTCATAAAGCCCTTTACACCCTGTCCAATTTGCAGGTAAATCAGGGATAGATTGAACATATTCGTTGTATACTATGAGGGATTGCTCAGCACAAACTCAACGATTGGATAATGACGGATAAATGATGAACCTACATAGACTTCCCTTTCGAGCCGTTGCAATGGCCTTGGTAATTTTATGCATAATGGAGATGGTCGGTCAAAAACCTGCTTTTGCTGATTTCTCGTTACCAATAGTAGCCGACCATGGGACATTTTCTATCGATGTATACCCTGAAAAGCACCAACTAATCGTACGAAAGCAGGGGCAAAAAATAAAGACATATGCTGTAGCTGTTGGTAATCCTTCTACACCTACACCTGTCGGAGAATACAGAGTCGTATATAAAGGAAAAAACTGGGGACCATCCTTTGGTCCACGGTGGCTCGGTCTGGATGTCCCTTGGGGAGTTTATGGCATTCACGGCACAAATAAGCCACATTCCATCGGACAGCATCTAAGTCACGGATGTATCCGCATGAAAAACAGGGATGTCATGGAATTATATGACATAATCCCACTTGGAACAAAAGTTACTCTTTACGGGCATGTATTGGGAGAACCGGGCCGTAATCCCAGAAGTTTAGCTGAAGGCGACGTTGGTGGAGATGTGCAACTGATTCAATCCCGTTTAAAAAACGCCGGATACTTCAATGGGAAATGTGATGGAAAATTTCGGGCGAGTACAACTACAGCTCTTAAAAAATTTCAGCGTGACCATCATTTGACGCCAAACGGTGTCGTTTCAATCAAAGTGTATGAAGAACTAGGGTTGTTGGAATAACTACAAAACCTGTTCCATAAAGAAAACCCGTCTCCTTCAATAGGGAACGGGTTAAACTCATTGCGATGTGGACCATGTAAAATGCTGCCTGCTCTATAAGTATAGAAAAAGAGTAATCATTACTATTCACTATCTATCCGATTCATTTTGGATGGATGCGTGAACTCATTCGTCCCTTGGAATGTCCTTAATACTTTGGTTGCTATGCGCAGGCCATTTGCGATGGTATCTAAATCAAGGTTTATGGCAGGGAGCTTAAACAATGACTGTCTTTTTGGTTTGGCTCTCGTCTTTGCCCACTCTTGATAATACTGGTCCAACGTCTCGGGATTTCGTTGTACCCTTTTTGCTGAGACCTTTTTTAACTTGAGCCAATCCCAAAATTCAGGGGTAAAACGGTTAGTATTATTATTTGATCGTCTACCCAAATTTTACTCCCACCTCCATTCATAAATGAATAATGCAAAGAGAGAAAAAGAATACCTCTCAATCTCCCTTTGCATTATTTTCTTTCTTCGCAAAATGTCTGCATTAATTATTAGTCACAATCACAACCAACAATGACAAGCAAAATGAACAACACCAGGATCATAGCAAAGTCATCAAAACCATTAAAGATACCCAATCTGCCTCCCTCCTTTCCATAGTCATACACTATGTGCTTTGCTCAATCTTGCCTGTATCATCACCTAGGGAAGGAAAAAACGAAAATCGGCTAAACCGTGAAATCCCTTGCAAATATGGCCAAAATGAAAAAGGACACAAGCAAATGCCTACGCCCTTTTTGCCTCATGAAGTTTACGCATGGATAGTAACGGAAATAAAAAAACCTCTATCGAGGCCTTCTCGAGGAGGAGCGACCGCGTTTTAGTGGAAGGTTTTTATGCGCTCCAGAAAGTTTAAGCAAGATTGCTGTAACACGGTGAAGCACTTAAACTTTCCTACACGTTAAAAAATCCCCGACGAACTTCGTCGAGGAGAAAAAATAAAGGTTATTGGTCGTTGTCTATATTATAGTATATACCTTTGCATATACTCAACGATCATATTTTTACATCAGTTATTCTTTTCACTAGAGGATAGCTGCCCGTCATTTTAGCGATTCCTTTGTTCCCGATGGTAAATCGAGACACATTTCTTTATTTCTTGTCTGAAACAGTCCTGCCGGAATTTTTGCGTCCCAGTTTTCCGGGATTTCTAAACGAAGCGCACGAGCTTCCTCTTCCAAAGCTCGTACAATTTGACCTACATACTGATCTTCTTTTTGCAATGCTTTATAAAAAGCCGGGGTGAAATAGCCATGGTTGTGGCCAGCTCCGTCCACTTCATCGAAATGAACGAAAATGTTGGTCCACTAGCGAAAGAAGCTTGCTGACTCATCGGACGCTCTTGTTTTAGCAATTTCAAGTAGGACGGATAGGGGTTGTTTTCCGGATAAGGAGTGGCTGCTACGATCGCATTGGTCAGTTTATGCTTGGAAGGAACTACGCCATGCAGTATGGCACCCCAGTTTTCTGCGCTGATCGTTGGCATCATCGCTTTTGCTTCGTAGGTTCCCGCTCCTTCTTTCATCAGCTTCTGAATATTTGTAGCATTTGCTTGAGGGTCTTTTACTGCGTTCCCAACCCCATCGATCCCGATAAACACGACCCGTTTATAAAGGAAATCGTGCTTATATGGCGCCATTTGGCTACTGTTCTTATCGTAAAGTGAAAATGTTGAGATATCATTACAAAAACAATTAAAAACAGTAAACATCACAAAGACCACACACATACACTTGATAAATCGCAACAAAACACACAATACTTAGAGCAAGCTGAAAAGAAAAAATCCCTCACCTGATGCGAGGGTTGAGAAATCTTAGTAAGACGTGGTAATCTTGATGAACTGCAAAATGAGGGGCACCCCCAGCACAGGTACATCGCTTAATATCAAAACACCAGGTTGAACAACATATAAATTTGGAGATTGCAGAATTCCATTTATGAAAAGATTAACAACTGATACACCGTTAGGATCGAGTATGCCAGAAGTACTAAATGGAAGCACAGCATCGCTATTTGTATAGACAATTTTAATTCCGTCAGATAAAGCTGTATATTGAAATGTATCGGTTTTTAGCAATCCAGCAGTACATGGACACGGAGGGCAGGTAGGACAAGGCTGACTCGGATAAATGTCAGGACAACCCAAAGGTGGAGTTATGAAGTACTTCGAACATCTCGAATTTCCATTGCTCACAGTATTTTGTTTCGTTACATAGTGCCTCATCTGGATCCCCTTTCTCATAGCGAAATAGGAAGTGCATGTGAGATTATTTTCATCCATATAACAAGTAGGTAAACCCCAAGCGTCCATGATCGACTTGGAGTTTACCTTCTTTTTGATAAAGCTTTAGTTGACCACGAATTCTACAGTTACAGGTGTACCTCCGTTTTCAGCATCTCCATCTGGAATTGTAATGGTAGTTGTTGTCACTGTCGAGGTACTTCCCTGTTGAAGTACACCATTAATGTAGAGATTGTAATAAGCAAACGTACTGGGAAATGCAGTGGCAGCGGCTCCTGCATCATTATTAAAGGCAGTTGCTGCGATAGCAAATGTTGCACCAGTCCCTGTCCCAGTTCCCATTGTTGAATTAAATCTTACAGAAGTGATAAAGGGTTTAATAATCGGCATGTTTAACACCCCCACTAATTGTAAATATAAGGAATTCCCCTTATTCCTTATTAATAAATGATTGGTTCCCTACTTGTGAAACGGACAACTGTCGTACTGATATCTATACATTTTTTTACATATTAGCCCTATAGCACCGAATAGCCCTATTATGTATTTATAAAAACGAGGAGGAAAAATCTGATGTTTATTTCTGATCATCAATTGCGTTCAATAAACGGGAAGCTCGTTGAATTGTCCATATACCGTGGAAAAGTTCTCCTTAATGTCAACACTGCCAGTAGGTGAAGTATAGTGACGCGACTAGTAACTTACTTATGCCTATTGGTCTTTTTATTCGTAGGGTGTGGAATTACTCCGTCAATAGAAAAAGCTACAGCCCCTCTTTTATTCGAACCCGTGATAGTAGAAAAAGAGATCGTTCCTTTGAAGAAAGACGATATTCATAAAATAATTCGAGAATTTTGGGAACCTGATGCGAAAATTTTCATTTTTACCAAATCAAAAGAAGATTTTCGTTTGTTTGGGGGCATCCAAATCAAAGATACACTTTACGAATTGGGGGATGTTGGGGAATACACGTATCTCGATCAACTAGACATGAAAACTTCGTCTTTATTTCAGCAGCCGGTTACTGAAATTGGAGGGTTTTGCGGAGCGGATTGTGCTTTCCGATATTACGTTGCAATCAAGGATAATACTCCTTCCATTCTTTTATACCTCAATGCTATCCCTCATGTCATAGACGTAGATCAAGACGGGACAGAAGAAATCATTGCTTCGTACGGCAGTCCTGGTGCTTATGAGACTGTTATGTATACCTTCCTGGATAATCAGGTGGTCAGTGTGGATTTAAATAAACAGTTGAACGCTAAAAATGTTTTATATACGGATTCTGTTTTTCAAGTTCAAAAAAAATCAGAAGATCCGCCTCAAAAATATAAATACGGGAAGGAAAGTCTTATTCTTTCTGATTAATTGGTACCATTTACGGCTAAGGATTAATACCCCCCAAACAAAAAGCGAACGCCGTGTGCGATGAAAGTCGCCCGCACGGTGTAGGCCTGACCGAAAACCACATACAAAGTGGCTAGGCAGGAAGAGTGAGGTCGTCCAAGAAATCAAGAGCAAGAGCATTACTCAGTTCGTGTTTTTCCACGAAATATGCTGGACAAATTGCAGCCAACAGTAACCTGATGAACACCTCCAGTTTCAGAGAGAATGCTAAATCCTTTACCATACTCGACGGGACAAACGAAATTCTAATTAATCTGGACTGGGACATTTCATAAAACGAATATGCGACAACGTACGGAGCTTCTATCGGATCTGCTATTGAAAGCCAAATTCAACAGTACTTTCTAAATCATGGAGGCGTGGATGGGTTAATGAACCGAACGATTGGCGCAACAGTAAATTACGAAGGCTCGATGCAAGGGAATACGTTTAAGGTGTTTTCATTTAATACTGGTTCTGCTTCTACCATTAGGTTGGAAGGAAAGGACTGGGACTATTTCTTTGAGACGGATACCTTTCAAGGGACAGATGAGGATAAAAGTTTAAATCGTACATTTACCGTTAGTGATGGGGTGCATACCGTAAAGATTAGTTTGGAGGAGAAGTTTGCCGATATGGACGAGCTGGTTGGGGCAATCAATGATGAATTGATGGCTGCACAGATTTCGGGAACGGCAAGGATCCATTTTTCACACAATGAGTAATGCCTTTATGATTAATCTTCCGCCAACAGCCCTCGAGAAATTCCGGGGGTATTTTATATTTCCAAGAATGTGAGCTCGCCAAACCAACTTCTCAATTATGCGAGCGCTATTTGGTCGAAGACAAGCAGATTATTACGATGCCATCCCGATAACGAGATGGGCTGGTGCCAAAACCGAACAACTAGAGACATTACTGTTTAACTTGACCCAACTTATGGTAAGGTTTACAAGGAGGAGGAGGCTTAGTTGATTAGGAAATATCGTTTTTTCTTATTTATGGGAGTTCTTTGCTTAGTTGCTATCTTTGGATGTTCTAACGTTTCTGAAACAGCAGAGGGTAGTTCAAGCAATTTTGTTAAAGCTGAAATTTTAGAGAAAGTAAAAAGTGGACATTTGGAAGGTGTCTCTATCGGAATTGGTGCAACGAAAAAAGAGGTAACCGAGAAGTTTGATACACTTGTTAGGGGTAGAAATTCTGAATATGGATTTACATCGTATTATGATGGTTTTAGTTTACAATTCGAGGACTATGCTAATTCAATAGATGAAGTAAAAGAGAACAGCAAAGTTGTCCTGATAAATGCTGATCCAAAAACTGTTGGCCTGGCTGGAAAACCTTATGAAATTAAAAAAATATTAGGGACTCCTTCACGTGAGATAGTGGATGATACAGGCGATGATACCTTTATCCTGGAATATACAGTCGATAATTATCTTTTAAGGTTTACTTTTGAGACAATAGACAGCCCTGTTCAAATTATTATGCTTCGGGTGAAATGACTCTTTTGCTTGCATTTTCGATGAGCTTTGTGCAACGGGCATTGTACCTACAGATGAAAGCAGACGAAAAACTCGTCCTGTGCCCGTGATTGAACAAGACGAGTTAGAGTCGTTTCATTATATAATCGGGAATTCTGCACGTGAGGATTATGCAATCACTGTATCCTGGTGGAAACCAGCAAAAGGGGAGCTAGGGAGCACCTGCAGTATGTGGGGCGTAGTGAAATGGATTGAAATCATCCTTATAACAAAGAGGTAAACCCCAAGCGTACTGGAAAATGCAGTAGCAGCAGCCCCCGCATCATTATCAAAAGCCGATGTTGCACACGCTGTAATTTCATCCGTCACCAGACCAAATACAAATCGCCCGCAATAGCATCCCTTTTTCAGAAGTGCTTCTTACGGGCGATTTGTTATCTTGGACCATCCTCTGTTTAACCAATTATCTGTTCTGCGCCTGTTTTGTCCGGTAAAACTCGTTAAACAGCTTCATTAGTGCACGCTTTTCGATGCGCGATACGTACGAACGGGAAATACCAAGCTCGCGAGCAATTTCCCTTTGCGTTTTTTCTTTGTCCTGATCGAGGCCAAACCTGCCGATAATGACTTCTTTTTCACGATCATCGAGAATGTGAATGTGCTGATAAATCTTATTGGACTCCAATTTCAACTGCACGGCATCGACGACTTCATCCGTTTCCGTCCCTAAGACGTCGATCAAGGTGATTTCATTTCCTTCCTTGTCTGTGCCGATCGGGTCATGCAAGGAAACGTCTTTCTTAGTTTTTTTCAGACTACGCAGATGCATGAGGATTTCAATCTAAATGTCAAAAGGATGGCGTGGAAAGCCCCTTAAAAAGTGAATATCTCCACACTATCTTCAAACACTCGAACTTCCCTTACAACATGTCTTATAAGCTCTTTCTTATCCTCAAACGAAAGCTCATCGGGAGCCTTCGATAAATAATACTCTGCTGCTTCCTGAATCAAATTTCTACTGTATTGGTGATCACTCTGAAGTCTTGTCTGTTCGTTTAGCTCATTAAGCCGTTGATTCAATTTTTCTTCTTTTTCTTTCAGTTCCTTCAGCTCTTGTCGAATTTCTTCTTCACCAATGTCTTCCTCACCAGAAGCAAATAATTTAAGTAGTCGTCTTCGACCGGTTTTTGTTTTTTCAAGTTCTTGTTGCAAGCGCTCCAGTTCCACTTGCTCAAATGGTGTCTCCACCTTTTCTTCTACGGCAGCTGCAATCTCATCTGGATTGTTTAACCAAGCACTTACTGATTCCCAAACTTGGAGATCCAAGTAGTCACATCTTACATGACGACCGCATCCTTTATTTTTTGCACCTGCAGTATTCTTTATGTCGGTGTATTCAAACACATGCCGGCCCCAGTTTTTCGCCTTTCTACCAGGCATCGTATTTCCACAGCTGCCACAACGTACTAACCCACTCAGCAGGTACTCGTTTAAACTTTGCCCAGCCCATCTTCTTCTCGATTCCTTAAGCAAGCGCTGGGCATGCTCAAATTTGGCTTCATCAATAATTGACGGACAAGGCAATGATATCCAATCTTCTTTTGGTCGCATTTTCATACGCACTTTCTCATCGGATTGGCGATATTGGTTACCCAACATCCCCTCAGTATTCCATTTATTCTGATAGAACCGGCCCACGTATGCCTCGTTCATTAGCATCTGGCGGACAACCTGACGATGCCACACACTAGCTCCTCTCTTCGTAGGTACACCTTTATTTGTTAAGTAAACCGCTATTCCATTTATGCCATGAACCAAATCATTTGGCTGGGTAAATAAATCAAATACCAGACGAACTACTGCCGCCTCAGCTTCATTTATGACAATTTGTTCCTTCTCAGAATGATAACCGTATCCGTATATCTGAAAGTCACGAAGAACACGACCTTGCCTTGCTTTTTCTCTTCTTCCGCGACTCATCCGTTCGTTAATTTTCGCCTTCTCAAACTCAGCAATTGCACCACGCATGCTGTAAAACAATTGGCCTTCTGGTGTTTTTGCATATTCTCCATTTACAAAAACCAGCTCAATACCACGTTTATCAAATTCATCGGTAATGAGCAATTGATTCATTAGCTTCCGTGATAGCCGGTCAGGATCAAGACAGACAATTTTAGTAATTACGCCATCCTTTACATCTTGCCTCAACCGTGAGAGAGAAGGCCGATCAAGAAACTCTCCAGAAACATCATCTATATACTCAGCAACTTCACTAGTCCCGGCTTTCTTTCGGCACTCCCTTATCTGATCGTCGAGGCTGAATCCGCTTTTCGCTTGTTCTTCCGTACTCACCCTGGCATATATTCCGACCATTTTGCTTCTCCCTCCTGTACTTTCCTAATAAATAATGATAGCAGGCAGAACGAATACTGTCAGTAGAATCGCCAGGTATAATTCTTATATGCACCGTTCATCCCCTCCTGTGGAGAGGATATTCAAATACGGCTTGTCAAAAGTAGAAAAACTTCACTAATACAGTCGAAGAATTAATACTGGAGTGCGAAGCAGAGCAAATCTTTTGACAGCGCGCAGGCGTTCATTGTGGAGCTGGCCCTTGCGGATCGATCGTTTAGAAAGTGAAACGATACATGTTAGCTAGAGGAAAGCAGTTTGTTTATACATCCGATTATATGGACAGATACTCCTAATAAAAAACCGGGCCTATGAATTCTATGAGGCACGGCTTTTTGTATTTGAAATCATTGGAAATAGGAAGTTACGGCAACAAAAAATGTTGATATGTGATCATGAACTTACTTTAGCAACTCTTCCAACTGAACGTCAGTCCCCGATTTTTCGAGTGGCGTGAACACCCTCATTGCAAAAGCGCTGCTCTCAGAGATTTTAAACGTATGGTAACGGAAAGTCAGCACGCCAGCTTCGGGAAGATGGATGATTTGTTCCCCTTCCAAAGCACCGGAAACATCTTGTCGATTCCACAACGTCCTGAACTCCTCGCTCTTGCCATATAACTTGTCGAATAGCTCTTGATACCACGAATCGTTCATGTACCAGGCTAACCGACTTCTGAAATGAGCCACCATCGTAGAGGCGACATTCTCCCAGTTCACAATGCGAGACTTGCTTTCCTCCACCTCAAAGACGCGCCAAAGCATATTTCTTTCGAGCTCCGGGGCTCGACTTAAGTCTCCGCACAACGTACCTGATATTTGGTTCCATGCAAGAACGTTCCAACGTTTGTCGATAATGTAGGCCGGATAGGTTCCCATCCTGTCCAGAATCTGCTGCAAGGAAGTGGGAACGGAATCATCTTCTTTGGGCTGAGGAAGTGACGAATGATTTGCCAATACGAGAAGATGGTTGCGTTCGTCGCTGCTAAGCCGTAATATTCGTACCAAACTTTCCAAAACTTGCACAGACACATGAATGTCCCGACCTTGCTCCAGTGCGGTATACCACGGCAAGGAAATACCTGATAAGCTTGCCACTTCCTCACGCCTCAAGCCCGGTGTGCGACGGCGCGATGTGTCTACTAGCAACCCCGCGTCTCTCGGGGCTAGGCGCAAGCGTCGTGATCGGAGAAAATCAGCCAATTGTTTACGTCTTCTTTCATCATTCATCACGTGGTTACCTCTTCATATGGTGATAGAATTTATAGCAGTATTCATGGCAATACTATAAATACAGACCTGTTTGACAGTTCTTATGATTCATTATAATTGCCTTAACGTCCGTCGTGAAGGAGAGTCGGAGATTAAACAAGCTATAGCCGAATTCGAATTGATTCAGCTTTTCGAGGCTGATGAGAATCGTAGTGCAAGTGCAAGCTCAATCCAATCACGGAATACGAAGGAGAATTCTATAATGAAAACAGAGCAGATCGAACGTGGACATAGTTTCAAGGGAAAACGTGTTGTTGTTCTTGGAGGAACGTCCGGAATCGGGTTTGCGACAGCCGAAGCCGCTGCACGAGAAGGGGCATCTCTGGTCGTCGTGTCCAGTCAAAAAGAAAGAGCTGACCGTGCCGTTTCGCGTTTGCCCGAAGGTACCAAGGGGTATGCGGTTGATCTGACGAACGAGGAACAGGTTCGTCATTTTTTCAGCGAAATCGGGGAATTCGATCACTTGGTCTTTACCGCTGGCGACCCATTGATGATCGAAAGTCTCGACGCCATTGACATCGATACAGCGCACCGATTGTTTAACGTGCGTTACTGGGGAGCGTTTATGGCCATCAAATACGGTAGCCGAAATATCATACAGGGTGGTTCAATCACGTTGACTTCCGGCGTTGCAGGAGTTCGTCCGCAGAAGGGGTTTAC
The DNA here is from genome assembly GCF_050467985.1 of Brevibacillus sp. NRS-1366. Taxonomy (NCBI): domain Bacteria; kingdom Bacillati; phylum Bacillota; class Bacilli; order Caryophanales; family Paenibacillaceae; genus Brevibacillus; species Brevibacillus sp. NRS-1366. Next base: position 126,511 of record NZ_JBITPN010000010.1, read on the forward strand.
TGTCGCAGCCAGCATATGCGGCGCTGTCGAATCCCTTACTAGGGCGTTGGCCGTCGAACTCAGTCCACTTCGGGTCAATGCTGTTTGCTTCGGCCTTATGCGTACCGAGCTGTGGGACGATATTCCTGAGGAAGACCGGAACGCGATGTATGAAAATGCCGGGAAATCGTTGCTCGTTGGGCGAGTCGGTGAACCGAAGGATGGTGCTGAGGCGTTTCTCTACTTGATGCGCGAGCAATACTCCACAGGTCAGATCGTTGTCGTGGATGGTGGTTCTACTCTGGTTTAATTTTCTTGAATGAGGAATAGTTCGTGAATGGGATGATTGAACGAGGGATGTTACCTGAAGAAGCAGAACGGCAATATGAGACAGAAAGACTTTTATCAGAAGCATTTACTCATTGCGTTTGCTGCGGCATATGCACCTAAGTATGAAAATTACTTTTGCACCACATAATTCAATACAGTGTGAAAGCGTATCGCTTGCTTAATAAAGCAGCAGCGAATTAAGACTTTATTTTCAGATCTTAATTCGCCGCTGTTTCATTTATTGTGGTCAGTCTAAAACAACCTTGTCTTAAAAAACAGACAGGTCTGGGTCAGAGATTTCCTGAATGCATTCTGGCATATTATTTTTCGGGCTACCAACCATAGTCGGTACAGGGTAAGCTCTCATCTGATCATGGTCATATGGGACAAGCAGCGACTGTAACAAATCAGCGTCAAACTTCTCTCGATCCAGCCAGATTTCCTCATCCTGTTTCTTCAATATTACGGGCATGCGGTCATGAATATCAGCCACAACATCATTTGGCATGGTCGTGATGATCGTACAAGAGTGCAGCTTTTCTCCTTCTGGACTTGTCCAGGTATCATATAAGCCAGCGAATGCAAACGGTTCGCCTGTCTTCATCATGATACGCATCGGCTGCTTATCCTTTCCGACCTTCTTCCATTCGTAAAATCCGTCCGCCGGAATGATACAACGCTGCCTAGAAAATAAATTCTTAAAGGCGGGTTTCTCGCGTAATGTCTCCGATTTTGCGTTGATCATCTTGTAGCCAACCTTTTCGTCTTTGGACCAAAATGGAACTAATTCCCATTTCAGCTGGCCAATGCGCCGTTCACCCTTATCCTCAATGATTGCTGGTATTTTCTGACCTGGGGCGACATTGTAAATCTCGCGCCAATCGAAGGGAATGTCCTCGATATCAAAACGATTAAGCAACGTTTCAGCTTCAAATACGATTGTAAACCTTCCGCACATTTCGATCACCTCTTACAATCATCATAGCCTACTGAACACATTGCCAACCAGTGTTATGCGGACAAAATGAACTCAACAAAAACGGGTGACCGCAGCATGCCGCTCTTGGTCCAGTTGCGGAATTTGACGCGGGCTTTAAAAAGCGGCTGAACATATACAAAATCGCGATCTTCTCCTGTAATCAGCGGCTTTACTACTCCGTAGAATGCCTCCTTATGGGTCGGTGGTACCCCAAGCTCGATCACACCTGCAGGTCGTCCGTTCACATGCGCCAGCCATCCGAAATCGCCTTTGCGCCAGCCTACGATCTTAACGTCTGCATACGAGTAGTTGATGATCTTTACGAAATCATCTGTACGTTTACCCGCATGGTACCGTCCGTCTTTCCGTTTGGCGACTACACCTTCCATTTTACGTTGAACAATCAAATCGTACAGGTCTTCGCCACGCCCATCAATGTAAGCAATCTTGCTCATCGTTGGCGTATTTGTGATCACACTATCAAGAACAGCCTTTTGCTTCATCAATGACAGATCGCACAGGTCAGCTCCATCGTAGTGCAAAATATCAAACACTACATACGAAATCGGCAGCCGCGACTTCTTCGACTGGAACCTTGACATTGTTAACTCAAAATCCGGAATGCCGGTGTCCGGGTCCATTACCACGAGCTCTCCGTCGAGGACGATGTTGGGACCTTCCGTAATGAGCTCGGGATACTTCGCTGTTACATCGTTATTGTGACGAGTATATAATCGAGTAAATCCGTTACGACGCGAAAACTCTAACCTATGACCATCTATCTTCGGTTCAAAAATATAGCGACCGTCCGAGAACGGCTTATCTACTTGTTCCAATAGCATCGGAGACATAAATTCCATTTAGCATCACCAATACATTTGTATCAATTCAAGGTATAATGAGCGCTGGTAATTACTCGTAACTAACCTTCATGATGTCCAAGAATGGAATTTTACTGATAATACCTTCATTTTCTACATGGACTAATCTTGTCCGTGAATCAAGCGCTGTGATCCGCCCACGCACTTTATCTGCCATGCCCCAGATGGATAAAGCTCTCTCGTCCCCGTCTTCTTTAGCCTCCACAAGTTGATTGCCTAATTCCTCTAGTTCAAATTCATCCCGTGTAGGTCTTTTTGGCGTAGATGACCTAGCCATATCGTTCCCCCTCACTATGTTTTAACTTCGGTTATCCGGTCCATATTAATCCATTGGATATCTTCATCACTCACAAGCTTAATACGTCGAGCGTTCTGGTCAATCCATTTTACAGTACCCCACATACTACAGATAGTACCAAGTTTCGGATTATGCTCAGTTGGTTGCCACCATGATACTGTCACGGCGTAATCCTCACGCGCTGAATCACGGATCATATAATGAAAGGATTCCAACTCGTCCTGTTCAATTGTTGACATCGAGACGAGTTTTTCGTCTTCTTTCATTTGAAGATACAGCGCTCGTTGCTCAGGTAGTACGAATCTCATTGAAAAAGGGGTCTCTATCCTACTTGTCATTTACTATACTCCTTCCTTTCCCATGCTTCCAGGACTGTCATGGTATCTGGTTCCGACTGTTGCCACTCAATGTATTCCTCACGTGACAGGACATCCAACACCGTCATTATCCCGCCACGGCTGCGTCCCGTCTTGGTACATAATTCGTCTACCGTAGGTGTGCGGCGACGGCCGGCTGTATAGTTTGAAATTACCCGGAGGACTTTTCTCTCGATATCAGACAGCATGGTCACTCACCACCGGTTCTGCAGCAAGTATGTTGTCGATTGCAAAAACCCTCGGTGCTTTCCGTGTGAGGCAATACGCTTTCAGTCGTTCCTCCGTAACCTCTAACGGGCGTAAGGTGCGCATTGTAGTCTTGCCGTCTCTACCTAAATAGATGACTTGAATGTGCTGCTGATGCTTTATTGCACGCTGCAGTTCCTTTACCAATTTGTCCGCCCTCCAAAATAGGAACATTTGTTTGTGTTATATGCGAACGATACGAGAACATACAACTACAGAATTTCCCAAAAACTATTTACGCGCATAAATAACGCGTGTTATAATGATATTAGAAAAGAGGACAACGAATGGGGAAGCAAGTCACAGTAAGAGAAGTCCTACAGAGACTTAGAAAAGAAGGGTTCATAAAGTCTCCTTCTCATAAGAGTGGAGGCAGTCATCAACGATACATACATAAAAATGACCCAACACGATTCGCTGATATAAGCTTCCACAACAGCGGTCAGGTGATTCCGAAAGGAACACTAAGAAGCATAGAAAGGACGACAGGGGTTAGATTCTAACCCCTCCCTTTCCCCATTTCGTTTCCTCCATAGATCGTGAAGGAGTGACTTCAATGTCGTACAAAAACCACTATATCTACCCTGTCGTAGTTGAAAAAGCGGAAGATGGCGGACTCGGTATGTATTTCCCTGACTTCCCTGGAACAGCGATCATGGCTCGTGACCTCATTGATGGAATGAAACGTGCAAAAGAGATGCTAGCCGAACGTTTGCTGGATGTAGAAGCTACTGGGCAAGAAGTTCCCAAACCATCCGAACCGAATGCCATTGAGCTTCTAGATGCTGACGATCGGGTGATCTTTATCGAGCTTTACATGCCGCCATACCGCGACGAGGAAGCCAACAAAAGCGTGACAAAAAACTGCACACTGCCGAAGTGGTTAAAGGAAGCTGGCGAAGAGGCTGGCTTGAACTTCTCTCAACTCCTCCAAACTGCAATAAAGCGTCAACTGGGTATTCCATTGGCGCCTGAACAAGAATCATCTTCAATTAATTGATAGGGCAGGGGGATGCCTGTGAAAATTGGGATGAGGAAACCAGCCTTAAAAAGAGGATTTCAGCCAGGACCAGTCTAAAACGGCAAATTGTCCACCGTGCCGGTCTAAAAATGCCTCGTGGCTGGGGATGGCTGCGGAGCCCAAAGAAGTATGTTTACAACAAGGTTTACCAACGTACAACGTTTGATATTTTCTCACTGATTAAGAAGTCGTTCAAATAAAAAAGCCCTCCCAGGATTTATTGTCCAAGGGAGGGCTTCCGCATTAGTTGAAATGGTTGTTGCTCCATGCAAAAATCTGACGGCAAGTTATCCAACTAACGAGCAGTTATGTTTAAGAAATCACTAGATCAAAAACACCAGTATAAATCATTTTTTCATCGGACAGATGGAGGGGCGTAGAAAACAGTCTATTCTTTCAGCCAGCACCCCTGATCGGTCACCTTCAAGTCGGATAGAATGTCACTACCTTGATGCGCTTATATCTTTTTTCCTGCGGAAGAAGCGCTGATCGATGAAAAAAGCGACGATCAAGGATAGGATGCCGAGCAAAATTGGTACGCCAAACGCTTCAAAAGAGAAGGATCTACCTTCTAACTTCAGGTGATCGGTGGCGCGATATTCGAGCCGCTTGGCAGCAAATTTCGCCGTCCCAATATCCTCCTGCTTGGCCAAATCCTCGAATGCAGGATCCATTGCAAACCGATCCATTGCTTCGCGATGTAAGTACAGTAGTTCCGCGCTGTTGCCGCTTTCGTTCCATTGGTTGATGTCTTTGGCGGCGGCTGATTCGGCATCGGCACCGACGACAATCATTTTCGCTAGTTTCGGCACGTTTTTTATCTGATAGCGCGAGACTAAGTTCAGGCCATGCTTCGTTACGATCGGTTCGTTTGCACTGGAAACGGTCAACGTCGTCGTCGTGCCAGAAGCAGCGTACGTATCGAATGCGGCGGACAAATCTAGTTCATCGACGCCGTTATACAGCAGCACGCCCGCTTTTACTTTGTTCCATTGATAAGCGTTGTTAAGTATGAACGTTATATCGCTGAGCCCGGCAGTGAACGGTTCCATTTGCGGTTTTTTCACGAAATCGTAAGATGGATAGTTCATCTCTACCGCCACTTTCTTCGCCGCCTCCTCACCCAACTGCTGGGAAATGACGTATAGTGTAGCATCAATTCCCGATGTCAGACCGGCAGAAGATATGAGATTGCCTTGTGGGACATAGCGCAGATCTTTCACCCACTGAACTTTCGGATATTGTTTAATGAGTCGGTCGATGTCTCCCCAGTGCGTCGCGGCAGATTTGCCGTTAAGTAAGCCAATATCGGCCAGGTTTTCCGCCCCATTGCAAATGGAGAGCAATAAAGTCTTGTCGCTTGAGTGCTTCTGAATCCATTCACGGACAGGCGTATATTTTTTCTCATCCAGAATCGGCATAAACGGTATGACGATAATGTCCGGGCTTTTGCCGAGCATCGCATCCATTTCGTCAAACGAATAATGCGGAACGACATCGAGTCCGCCGGTTAGTGATTTTATTTCACGATCGGGTGCAACGCCGTATACATTGTAAGCTTCCGTCATCGCAAACATCTCGTATGGGACGAGAAAATCGAACACTTCTGTTGATTCATTCGCCAGTAACACTGCCACTGTCGGTTTGTTTGCGTCATATTTCGGTACCTGCACATTCGTCAATGCAGGTGCGGCTTTATCGTAAACCGACATTATCTCATTCATTGTATTGACGAACCCGAGTGTGCCTGCACCTCCTACTACGACAACAAAAACGATGAGATAAATACTGATTCGCCATACAGTTTTCACATGCTTACTCTCCCTCAGGCTAAATTTCTTACCCATAAAATGTAACAAACCAATATATACTTATCATCAGTCTGTAGCCCGATTACGATGCTGGCCTAATGTTGGAACGACCTATGTCCCAAGTCTCTTTCCTTTTTTTAATGTGACTCGATAGGGCTATATGCAAAAAAAAAATGTTGTTAAATGATACATCCGGTAACCGAAGTGGAGCTGCCTCGTTCAATCTGACTTATGAAGAGGTTTGTTGAAAGATCATGGAGCTGTTCAAATAAAAATGCCCTCCCCGGATTTATGGTCTTCCCCCTGTCAAGTAGACAGTTTGAAACAAGCCCTCGTTTAGGTGTTCGTTAAAAATTAAGTTTTAGACTAAGCCTAATACATGAAACAGCGGCGACTTAAGACCTGATAATAAAGTCTTAAACTCACCGCTGTTTTTATTGAACTATCGTACCCGTTAGGTCAATCGTCAATTCCATAAATAACTATGTCATTTCGCATAACTGAACAAATTTTAAAGAATAAGGGATCCTCTGACTGCCGCTACAGCCGGAGAATCCCTATTAAAGTAACGTGCCCTTTATGCCGCTGGGTCAACCGCACAACTAAGCTGGAACGTAGGTCAACCTGATCACCTTCTCGCCAATTCGATCGCTTGCCACGAGGCGCAGCGGCGGCCGCGGACCGGCGAAGAACGGCTTGCCGTGACCCAGCACGACTGGATGGAGATAGAGTCGATACTCATCAACGAGACCGAGCTCCGTTAGACTGTGGGCCAACTCCGGCCCGGCAACTTCAATCTCCCCTTCATGCTGAGCCTTCAGCCCACGTATGGCCGCTGCGAGGTCGCCCTCGATCAGAGAAGCGTTCGGACCGACGGACTTTAACGTCCTCGACACCACCCACTTCGGTTTGCTTTGCCACGCCGCTGCGTATTCCCGTTCCGGCGCATCCCATTCAAAATGGTCTCCGTCCCAATACCGCATGGTCTCGTACATGCGGCGCCCGTACAGGCTGCCCGCCAGGCCGCGCACGTCGTCGATGAAATGACGGAATAGCACGGGGTCGGGCTGAAATGCCGTGTGGTCGTGGTCGACGAATCCGTCCAGAGACTGGTTCAATGCGAAAACGATCTTTGCCATGCGACTGACTCTCCTCCCTGGTTTTCTCGCACATTCATCATCAAGATTACACTTTCCATATGCAGCCTTCTTTATGTCTACATTTTATCATCCAACAGCATGTCCGGTTTCTCATGGATTGCTAATGTGCGCAGTCCTGGCCTGACCGAATACAAATTTAATTTAACGAAGGATGGTAAATTAAACAATTCTCCCTCTATGAAGTTTCATTGTTCTACTGAATACTCCCGAAATCTCACGATTTCTTGGAATTCAAATCTCAAAGACAACTCCTGCTTGGAACCATGTTGTAACTGAAGAAAATCCTGGGTGTAAGGAAATCGCAAAAGAGCCCCTACCTAGCCACTTGTCAGTAAAAAGTGGTTACTCAGGTAAAGTATGGTCGCACTTATGGATCTCCACTCTAACTCATGGAGGTCAACCCTCCCATGTCTCACAGAGTCTACGCTCCCACATTCCTTCATTCAACCTTTCCATGAGGTGGAGGTCAGATATGCTGCCCGACAGGATCTTTGTCCGCACTTTAGTTTAGTTCCGACTCATCCGTGCTTCAGTTGTCTTTTGTGTTATCAAATAAACCTCAAGAGTAAGGTACCTTAACTAAGCAACCATCTTTGATGAAGTGAAATGAGGGATATCGTTTAACATTTTCTCTTCGTTAAACTGGCACCCCTTTTTTCCTACCGCAAACAGCACCCGTATCAGCTTGTTACACAAGGCAATGAGGGATTGCATCTTCTTTAGTGGGTTTTCCGGACGTTTTGTATAATACTCGTGCATTGCTTTGAAAGCGGTATTCTTAGCAACCAAGGGCATTATGACTCGAAAGAGGAGAGCTCGTAGCTTCTTCCTTCCTCTCTTCGTAATCTTGGTTTGCCCCTTAAGTTTACCCGAGGTATTCTCACGCAGATTTAGCCCAGCTAGCTTAATGATTTGCTTCGGGTGAGTATAGTTGTTTAAGTCTCCTACTTCTGCAAGGAAACCAGCAACAGTATCTTTGCCAATTCCTCTTATCGCCAACATTCGGCTGACACTCGGTACCTGTTGAAGCAATGCGTCCATCTTACTATCGAGTTCTTCGAACTTGTTCTTAATCATCTCATATTGATCTAGTAGAATGACGAGTTCCAACTTAGCCATATCTATTCCTTCACGAATTCCAACCGAACAGCTGGCCGCTTCTTTTAAACTCCTCATTCGGCTTAACCCAACACCACGCTTAGTGGCAAGCCTCAGATAAGTCAGCAAGTCTTCATCTGGGACTTCAAGCAACTCATGTGGTAGTAGATTTAATCGAAGAATATGGAGAGCAGATTTTCCTTCCCAGTCTTTGAATACCGTAAGGAATTCAGGAAAGTACCGATCCAACCAGTTGTGAACTCTTCCCTGTACAGCTTGTAAGTCAGTCATTAGAAGATCGCGAATTTTCATTGCCTCTCGTAGATCAGCATATACTCCTTGCGGAAATTAGGTACAGCGTATCTCCCATCTTTGACTAACTGTGCGATGACTTTTGCATCTTTCACATCATTCTTTGTTGGAGAATTGTCGTCTAGTTCTTTGCTTTTCTTCACATGAAGAGGATTGACCACTGCATATGAAATATCGTGGTCTTTTAAGTAATGGACGAGATTTAGCCAGTATTGGCCCGTCGGTTCCATGCCTACAATGAATTCGCTACATCCGTTGTTCAACATGCTTTGCTGACACCACTGTAGAAAGCCATCGAATCCCTCTTTGCTATTCTCGAAGGTCAGTGGTTTTCCCAGGTCAACTCCTCTAAAATCCTGTGCCCGAGCCACGTGTTTGAATTTTGCAATGTCTACACCGATAATTAGTGTGTGAGAAGAGATTTGAGAAATCTTCTGATTCTGAGTATAATTCATTACGATATCCTCCTTGGTTCGTTTGAGGGTCCGATCGCTTGCCGGCAACTGGGACCCTTGACCATAATACCAAGGAGCTTTTTTGTTACTCAAACCTCAAATTCTTCATTATAGGAATGCTGCCCGTTAGATTCCTGTAAAACGAATAATATGGCGTTTGAACAAAAACGAGCGCCTCGGTAAGATGGGGTTGCACACGAGGTCATAGCCTCAAAAACCCATCAGGAGGTCGCTCTTCTATGAAGTTTAAGGCACAGGACAAGCAAAATCAACTAATTGAAAACATTACTGTTCATCACCTAGTTGTCGGGGTAGACATTGCTCAAGACACTCACGTGGCTCGTGCCGTCAGTTTCCGTGGAATTGCATTAGGTACCCCACTTGCGTTTAATAGCCATCTTGAAGGCTTTGAGCAGTTTGGCCGCTGGATCCAGGATCTATTCAAAACCTATACACTTAACAAAGTCATTGTCGGTATGGAACCTACCGGTCATTACTGGCTGAGTCTGGCTCGCTGGCTTGCTTCTCAAGGCATTGAGGTCGTTCTAGTAAATCCCTATCTCGTCAAAAAGAACAAGGAAAATCGGGATAATACCCCATCTAAAAGCGACCGTAAGGATGCGCTTGTTATTGCAGATATGGTCAAAAACGGATATTACTCCCCTGTTCGGTTTCCTTCGGAAACTTATGCGGGACTACGTATTCTAATGGCTAATCGGGAAACAGTTACGAAACGACTAAACAGCGCTGTTAATCAAATTCATCGCTGGGTCGACATTGTCTTTCCTGAACTCCGTCAGGTCTTTAAAATCCTTACCTGCACCAGTGCTATCGCAACACTCAGACTATTTCCCTTACCGAAAGAAATCAGTCGATTATCCACTGATCAGGTCCTTTCCGGTTGGAAGCAGTTTGTGAAGCGTCATGCTGGTGTTAAACGAGCAGAGCAACTCATTGCACTAGCAAAATGCAGTGTTGGCACTACCCAGGCGCTCCACGCTTACAAACTTCATCTGGGTCAACTACTTGAGGAATATGATTTGGCATTGCGTCAACTTGCACAAATAGAGCGTGAGCTCCATCTCATCCTTGAACGTATTCCTTATGCGAAGAAACTACTCGAAATTCGTGGCGTTAATGTAACAGGCTTAGCGGGTGTTCTAGGCGAGGCCGGTGATCTAAGCGGCTTTGCACACGGAAATGCTCTACTACGGCATGCAGGCTTAAACCTAGCTGAGGCAAGTTCTGGGAAATGGCAAGGAAAGATGGTGCTTAGCAAACGCGGCCGCCCACGTCTGCGTCATTTCCTTTATCTCATGACGATGTGCATGGTGATGACAAACCCAGAAATTCGAGCTTTACACCGCTACAATGTTGAAGAAAAGAAACTAAAAAGAATGAAATCCATTATGAAATTATGCGGTAAAGTAGCGCGTATGCTTATCGGTCTTGCAAAAAGTAGCGAAGCTTATGATCCAACCAGAGTATTTCCGCAGGCAGCATAAAATCAGCTTATTCTCACCAGTTCATGTATTCGCAGGATGTTAAAGAAGCACGGAGTATCGGGAGACGTTACGCAAAAGGGCTCGGACCCGTTCCGTTAGAAAGACCGACCTCCAACCCCTTAGTTTAGATGTGACGAAGGAATGAAAGGGCTTAGACCCATTGAGACATGGGAGCGAAAATCGCTAGGGCGAGGTGGAGACGTGCACAAATGGAACAATTTGGGTGATCGAACCTCACCTCTATTTACGCATGCCCTTCTTATGCTCCCAAAGCCACAAGCGCCTCCATTGAATCTTCTAACACACTTACATAAGGGTGAAATCCTGCGAATTCATGAGCTTGAGTGAGGATACTGAATCACTTCGAGGGAGCTTAACCAACGGGCGTCAGTCTAATACTTTATTTTCAACTGACACCATGGCCCTCAATTTATTTAAGGCTTCTTCATCAAATTTATGTTTAGGAACTAACTCACTAATAGGAAATATTTCTATCTTCTTTCTCCTCACAGATTCTCTGCTCCCTCGTCCATGGAATGCTTTCAGAAATTCACCATGTTTGAGTTAAATCGATCGATGCCCCTCGTCAATCGTAAAATTGACATGACGATGTTGGATACGGCGGAGATTGTGTCAATAAACAAGCACCTGCTTTGTACAGGTGCTTGTTTACTATGTCTTAAATTGTAGAATCGCGCTCTCCAATCCTTCCGCTATGCTCTTCAGCGAAACCGCTTCACGCGGTTTCAGCCTCACGTAATAATGAATGGGCGGAATAAGCGTCCAGATAAAGCAGCCGGGGATCGGTACCAGAAAAACCGTCACGAATTTCCCTTGTTGGGTCAGTTCCACCTTCTCCATATCTACACTGGCAAGCAGGTCGGCTATCTCCCTCTGTTTGTTGAGAAGATCAGCCAATCGGCCTCCCTGCCCCCCATCACTCGTCCACGCTTTTTTCGCAGGGCTCCAGTTCAAACGAAACTGTTCCTCTGTCTCAGCCAAAAGCTCGAATGTATAGGTGATCTCCGCTTTGTAGATTCGATTCAGCCATTTCTTTGCCCGGGTGTAGCGGATTTTCCATCCGGTGATAAGAGAACTTTCCCCTGTCCGATAGTAAAGCGCGTCCTGCTTGCGAAGCGGTAATGAAAATAATGGAACCAGATTGGAAAGTGCGAGCGCAGCCCGTTTCTCTACATTATCATATATATTCATGATACGCGTTCCGCTTCGGATTCCCCTTCGATTTCGCCTCTGATTTGTGCGAGCGGCATAGGGGTAAACAGCGGCAACTTTTTAAACTTCAGCCAAATGTAGGCGTACGCCACGATAGCGAGTAAGCAAGCCCCGGAAATGCTGTAAATCTTGATTTTCATATCAGTCTCGGGGTGGATTGTGAAAATTGCATACAGTGTTCCTAAAATGCCGAGAATTTGCGGAAGTGGATAGAAAGGTGTTTTAAACGGGCGATGCAGATCCGGATATTTTTTGCGTAGAATGATGACGTTCGCTTGAGCGATCAGATAAGAGAGCAGCCAGGTAACGCACGACGAGAGAATCAGGGTAGCAATCAGGTCCATGCTGATGCTAAGCAAAAACGGGATGCAGAGCAGCAGGAAGACGGCTACGATGCCGACCCACGGCGTACGGTAACGCGGGTGAATATAGGTGAACATTTTTGGCAGCATGCCTTCGCGCGCCAAGCCGTAAAGCATCCGCGGCACCGCAGCAAGGTGGGAGCTGATGGAACTGGCACTGGCAAGCATCGTGATCAAAATGATAAAGATCATGCCGGGCTTTCCGAACATGGCGAGACCGCCATCCACTTGCGGTGTTGAAGAGGAAACCAGTTTGTCCAATGGAACATATTTCGTCAGAGCCTGTCCAAACAGCATGTCTGCTATAAAAATGGTGAGGAGACCCCAAATCATGGCTCGCGGGATGGTCCGGGACGGATTTTTCACTTCCTCCGCCATCGGACAAATGTACTCGATCCCGATGTATAGCCAGATACCAAGCGCAAGCGATTGAAACACGGTGCCCCAACCTGCCGGATTAAACGAGATGGCCTGCGGCTCAGAGACTGTGCCGAGGCCGAGCAGCCCCATCAATCCCATCACGCCGGTGGAGACCATCATCGTAACGGTGAGCAAAACCTGTACGGATCCAAATACGTCGACGCCGATCAAATTGACAATGAGAAAAAACACAAGCAGAATGATTGCCACGGTTGTACTGTCGACGACCGGAGACAACATCTCGGCAGCGAGTCCGGCTGTAATGGATTCCATTGCTCCTGCTGCTGACACGAGTACAATATATCCGCCCAAAACCGCCACTATTGCCATGAATCGGCCCATCGCGGCAAGGGTATAATCGCCGATCATACCCGCTCCCGGCAAAATGGAGCTGAGCTCTGCATATGAGAACGATACTACGATGCTTATCAGCATTGCGAGAAATGCGGGAATGATAAAGGCCGGGCCGTTCAGCCCCATGCTGTAGCCGAGTGATACCATTGTCGTACCCGCTACGACGAGACCCGTCGCCGTAGCATATGAAGTCCAAAAGCCTAATGATCGTTTCAATGTAGCCATACTCGTTCTCCTCCCCTGGAAGTATTATTATTCTGTCCCGTAGGCTTCTTCAAAAATGCGCAGATAATCTTGCTCCGTCATTGCTTTCGCGTTATTGAAATCAGAAATATTCTTTTTCGAATTTTGCGCCAACAATGCGAAGTCTTCAGGGTTGACTCCCCGCACATTGCGGAATTTCGGAATATTCACCTTCTCACTGAATGTGAACAATATTTCCACAGCGGCTTTCGCAGCGTCCTCATGGGAAAGCGCTCGATCTACGCCGAGAGCGTACCCGACTTCAGCATGCCGTTTTACATCGGCGTCGATATTTTGCTTGAAAACGTACGGAAGGAAAATTGCATTCGCCACGCCATGCGGTGTGTCGTAAAGACCGCCAATCGCTTCCGAAATGCAGTGGACGCTTCCAATATCAGCATTTCCAAATGCCGCTCCCGCAATCAGGCTGCCCACCAACATTTGCTCGCGCGCCTGCTCGTTCGCTGTGCCATGGACTGCTTCAAGCAAATTTTCGCTGATCAGCTTGATGGCATGCAGCGCAAGTGCGTCGCTAATCGGATTGGCTACCCGCGCTGTGTATGCTTCAATCGAGTGCGTCAGCGCATCCATGCCTGTGCTTGATGCGATGGAAGCAGGCAGGGAAGCCGTCAGATCGACATCGAGCAAAGCAAGCTTCGGACCGATTTTATAATCCAGAATGCTCATTTTGTATTTGCGCTTCATATCGGTGATCACCGAAAAAAACGTCACTTCGCTGCCCGTTCCCGCTGTAGTCGGGATGCAGACGATCGGAGTGGGATCGACCTTGACGGTAAAAGCCCCCTCGTAGTCATTGACGGACCCGCCGTTTGTGTGCAGGATACTCACTGCTTTGGCCGTATCAATGACACTGCCTCCTCCAATCGCCAGAATCCCATCGATTTTCCTCCCCTTGGTTTGCGCAGCGATCAGATCGCAATCCGCATCTCGCGGATTCGGCTTTACATCGCTGAACTCCTCGAAGGTAACGCCGCTCTCCGCCAGACTGGCGTAAATATCCGTCAGCAACCCCGCGTTCTTGATCCCGCTATCGGTAATCACCAGTACGTGCTCCATCGAGAGCGCTTTCAACTGGGCGCCGGTTTCGAAGCGGATTCCCTTTTTCATAACGATCTTGGTAGGTAATAAAAACTCAAAATCCATTGCATTCCATCTCCTATGACGTGTTGTTCGTTGTTTAGTTTTCAAACCATCCCGTCGGCTCCACCTGCAGGTTGATATTGATTTGCTTTACTTCCTGAAACTCCTCCAGACCGTGCGTGCCCAATCCCCGGCCTATGCCACTCTGCTTGTAGCCGCCCCATGGCGCTTCATTGAAGGTCGGGTGGTAGGCATTGATCCATGTAATCCCTGCACGAATTTTTTTAATGACGCGCAAAGCCTTCGCCCCGTCTGTTGTAAAGACTGCGCCGGCAAGGCCATACACCGTATCATTGGCAAGCGCGATCGCATCCTGCTCATTCTTGAACGATTGAATCGTCACCACTGGTCCGAAAATCTCTTCTCTGACGATTCGCATGTCGGACGTTACATCGGTAAACACGGTTGGCGCTACGAAATAGCCCTGATCCAAGCCGTTGCCCGTCATCCGGTACCCGCCGCAGACGAGACGTGCGCCTTCCCGCTTGCCGATTTCGATATAATCCAGCACTTTTTCCATGTGCGCTTTGCTGACCAGCGGCCCCATTTCCGTGCGCGGATCATCTCCTGAACCGACTCGGATGTTCTCCGCCCGCTCTGCGAATCGCGTGAGAAACGCTTCATAAATCGATTCCTCCACCAAAATACGCGAGCCCGCCGCACACACCTGCCCCGTGCCGCAGAATATGCCAAACAGCGCGTAATCGACCGCTGTTTCGAAATCTGCATCCGCAAAGATCACATTGGGGGATTTTCCGCCGAGCTCCAGTGAAATGTTCTTGATGTTGCCAGCCGCTGCTTTCATGATTTCCCGACCGGTTTTCGTCCCTCCGGTGAAGGAGATCTTGTCCACGAGATGACTTGTCGATATCTCCTGGCCAACAGTGGCTCCCGAGCCCATCACCAGATTGGCGACGCCTTTGGGAATCCCAACTTCTTCGATAATTTCGAACAATTTGACTGAGGTTACCGGGGTCACTTCCGACGGCTTGAACACAATTGTATTTCCTGCTGCCAAAGCCGGAGCAATTTTCCATACGCTCATCAGCAACGGGTAATTCCAAGGGACGATCAGACCGCATACCCCGACCGGCTCATGGATGACCATCGACTGCATCGGCCCCGGTACCGCATAGGTTTGGCCGTCCGGCTTGGTGATCAATCCAGCATAGTAGCGGAAGCAGGCGGCGGCATCGCTGACATCAAATCCCGCTTCCCGATGCGGCTTTCCGTTGTCCATCGTCTCCAACAGCTTCAGTTCTTCCTGCCTCTCCTCCAGGTGATCTGCGATTTTAAAGAGATAGGACGCTCTTTCGACTGCAGATAATTCCGACCACACCCCACTGTCAAACGTTGTTCTGGCAACAGCAATCGCCAGACGGGCATCCTGCGCGTTTCCTTCCGCTGCTTGCGCGATGATCTCGCCGGTAGCCGGATTGAGGATATCGCGTTTCTCCTTCGTTAAGGAATCCCTCCACTCGCCATCAATGTACATTTTCAGATCAAGCATAAATACCTCCCGATGATTCCATCCACTTCAGATGGTCCTAGCAAAGCTCTTTAAACAGATGCGGCTGATTGTTCAAGATATAATCCAGCCTGGAATCCGCACTCTTGAACAGCAGTACCGGAATGGTGTGAATCTCCTCCTGGTTGGAAAGCAGCAAGTGAGTAACTCCCTGCGCGTCGACGAAGCTGCTGCATCCGATGAACTCGATATTCCCTTCGCTGCCAATCCGGTTGCATAGAGCGAGTGGCACTTCGTTCTCCATCGCCCGACATTGCGAATAAGCGAGCTGATGGGTTTTATAAGGCGCCATGTTCGTGCTGGGAATCAGGATCAGGTCCGCTCCCTTTTTGCTGAGGATGCGGGCAATCTCGGGGAATTCTAGATCATAGCTGGACATGATACCAATCACGCCAAACTTCGTCTCGAATACTTGAATCTCGTCACCGCACGTAAAGTGGATTTGCTCCTGGCCGTACAAATGAGTTTTGCGGTGCAGGGCAACCACTTCTCCCGAATCGTTGATAAACACGGTAGCGACGTAATAGTTCCCATCCTCACCTCGTTCTGGAAACGAAAAAATCGTATGGATGCAAAGCTCTTTGCAGAGGCTTTGGACATAGCGGACGCTTTCTCCGTCAGGCGTTTCGGCCGCCTCATCCAGCCATGGCCCGATGGAGTATCCCGTTAACGCCAGCTCGGGAAACAGCACAAGTTCAGACTTCTGCTCCTTTGCCTCATGTAGGTATCGTTTGATTTTCTCAAGGTTATACTGTTTGTCATTCAGCTTCGTTTCGATTTGAGCAATGGATAGACGCAAATCCTTCTCCTCCTTCCCTTCCTTGTACTAAAGGAAGTATCGCAATATTCATGCCAGTACAAAAACAGGCGTAAAACAAGTATAATAAACCTACATTCTTTTAAATTGATGATTTTTTTCATCACTTGTTTTTCTTTTTAAAATTACAAAACCCAACAAAAACAAAGCATTTTCGCACTAGGCTTTTTTTCATCATAATGATTTTTTTCATCGGTTTTTGCATTTCTCAGTAAAAGCACCTCGGAAGGATTTGAAAACGATGACCATTAGCAATCCGCTCTGCAATGAAGTGAGTCTTATGCTGTTCATTTCATCCACTTATAAAATCGAAATGGTTGCGGGCACGATCAGCGAGGTCTTCCATCCCCAGTTTGACGATATTTTCGGGCTGAACCAAGACATCACTACCTTGCGCTGGTCCGAACTGTTTATCCAAGAGCCCGATTTGAATCTGAATGAACAAATCTTGTTCACCAAAGATCAGCAAAAAGTGCTGTTTACCATTACGAAGGTAAACACGAACGAGTTTGAGTTCATCATTACGCTGATCAATGTTACAAAGGGAATACACGTGAAAGCGCAGCTAAATGCCCAAGGCCAAGGAACCGAGCTGAGCCGGATGGCTGGCGCTTCCAAAGGAATGAGCAAGATTATGGATCTGGTGCACAAGATTTCCCGCGTCAATTCGACCGTATTGCTGCTGGGTGAGTCCGGTGTGGGCAAGAGCTTTCTGGCGCGGGAAATCCATGCGTTGAGCGAGCGGACCAACCACCCCTTTGTCTCGTTAAACTGTGGCTCCCTCCCCAAAGATTTGATCGAGTCCGAGCTGTTCGGATATGAACCGGGCACCTTTACCGGCGGCAAAAAAGGCGGAAAAATCGGGCTATTCGAAGCTGCCGATCAGGGAACGATCTTTCTGGATGAAATCGGTGAGCTTCCTTATGATATCCAATCGAAGCTGCTGGAGGTCCTGCAGGAAGGCACAATCCGCAAGATTGGTGGTGTTCAGGCCAAACAAATTGATGTCAGAATCATCGCGGCCACCAATCAGGATTTAGCCGCCATGGTCGCCCGGCAGACGTTTCGCAAAGATCTCTTTTATCGACTTAACGTTGTCCCCCTTCGGATTCCGCCTTTAAAGGAACGGAAGGAAGAGATTCCCCTGCTAATCAATCATTTCCTGACCATGTTCAACAAAAAGTATAATCAAAGCAAAAACATCAGCAGGCAGTTCAAAAAGAAGCTGGTGGAGTATGAATGGCCGGGGAATATCCGGGAATTGGAAAATATTATAGAACGGATTGTCGTGACCAACTCGGAGGACGTATTCGAGTTCCTGCTGAAAGAAGGGGGGATCCCGCTGTACGAGGAGAATACCGTTTCGATCGAGGGATTGATTCCGTTGAAGGAAGCGAAAAAGATCGTCGAAAAGGAACTGATTCTGCGAGCTCATCACATGTACGGAAGCACCTACAAAGCGGCAAAAGCCTTGCAGGTCGACCAATCGACGATTGTAAAAAAGCTGAAGCAATACAAAGAGACTGGGACATTCGAGGAGTATTGAGACATGAACATTATTAATATCGCTCTGGCACAATTAGGCGCAAGCTCCATGCACATGGAAGAAAACCTAAAGCAAATTACGGACACAATCGAGCTCGTCAGTCAAAAAAAGGCCGACTACCTGTTATTTCCCGAGCTTTATCTGGCGGAGCAGCCTGATGAGGCAATGCTGGGCCACCTGTGTGCCTCGGCTAAAAAACATCGGGTCGGCGTTATTTTGGGTTATTCCGAAACGGACCAAACCAAACGATACAATACGGCATTATTCATTGATAAAAAAGGGGAGATTTTGGGTAAGTATCGAAAAATCCACCTACTTGAATTTGAGCGAAACATTTTCGAGCCGGGCGATCAATGCCCCGTTTTCGACCTTCCAGAAGGAAAATTCGGGCTCATGATTTCCTACGATCTGCTGTTTCCCGAGGTACCGCGGATTCTGGCAATCAAAGGAGCCCATCTACTGCTCGTTCTATCAGCAAATTCGTTCCCTTCACATCCATATCACAATGTGTACATGAACTCGCGCGCCTTAGAGAATCACGTTTTCGTCGCCATGTCTAACAAGGTGGGACTGGCAGACAATACCCTCTATTTGGGCGAAAGCACTGTGATTCATCCAAACGGCAGCACGATTTACAAATGCAGCAATAATGTCGAGCTTCCCGTAATCTCGATTAATCTCGATGAGATCAAGGAAGCCAGAGGGACGTTGGATTATTTAAAAAACCGTCGTCCCTCTGTCTATGCCAAAGAATGTTTCGGGGATCTCTCTCAATAAGCTTCACTTAAGCCCCGGAAAGATGACATGTAGATAAAAGGAAATCGGGCCTTGCTGAAAGACTTTGTACCAGTTCATTAACAGTCCCAGTATTGAAGTTTGACTAAAGCTTCGGTGGATCCAACAATAAAATTTAAGTGTTAATATAAGAATAGGACGCCATCCCAGGCGTCCTATTTGACTAAATAATGTGGTTTGACAGGGAGACAATTCACGAGAAATAGATTCTGATTACTATAGTAACTTCATACTTATAGCAATTAACTCCCACCTAATTTCTACGGAGTTATTAAACTATCCTCCCTCTATGTAGAAAGCAAAATCTCCCGATTTCGTTTGTTTTCTCAAGTTTTCATAGCGTTGTTTGTTTCTAATCATTCGAATACTGGAATAAAGCTGTATTTAAGGTTAATTTTGGAGTCGAGGAGAAAAAACGATCCATAGTTACCTAACCACTTATATCGATAATATGGATTATTAGTTCAATTATGGTCGCGCTGATGGATGTCCACATTTCTCATGGAGGTCAACCCTCCCAAATCTCACAGAGTCTTCGCTCCTAAATTCCTTCGTCCAACCTTTCCATGAGGTGGATGTCAGTCATGCTGCCCGACAGGATCCTTTGCCCGTATTATAGTTGCTTTACTGACTAATCCGTGCTTCAAATGTTGTTACTTATTGTTTCGCTTTGAGAATTCAAAAGATAATCTAAGCTGCTTTCGGAAGTCCTACCATATGGGGAATGTCCCTTAACATACGTTCTTCACTGAATTCACATTGCTTCTTACCAATCGCAAACAAAACCCTTATCAGCTTATTGCATATTGCAATGAGGGACTGCATTTTCTTCAAAGGATTATCTGAGCGTTTTGTAAAATACTGATGTAAAGCTTTAAAGGCACTGTTCTTAGCGACCAAAGGCATGGCAACTCGAAAGAGGAGGGCTCGGAGTGTCTTTCTCCCTCTCTTTGTAATTTTGATTTGTCCTTTGTGCTTTCCAGATGTATTTTCCCTCAGACTCAGCCCAGCTAATTTGATGATCTGACGAGGGTGGGAATAGTTACTGAGGTCTCCTACCTCTGAAAAAAGCCTGCAACCGTATCTTTTCCTATTCCTGTGATGGCTAACATTTGTTCAACACCTGGAATTTGTTTGAGTAAATCTCCTATATTAGATTCCAGTTCTTCGAACTGTTCATTTATGAGTTCGTACATATCTATTAACGTGCGTAGCTCTAATTTAGCCATTCCCAAACCCTCACGAATGCCAATCGAATGACTTGCTGCGTCTTTGAGTTCAGTTATTTTACTGAGTCCAACCGCACGTGTAACGGCTTTTCTGAGATGAATTAAGATCTCTTGGTCGGTGAGTTTGCTTAATTCATGTGGTAATAAATTTAGCTTTAAGAGCTGTAATGCTGATTTTCCTTCCCAGTCTTTGAATACGGGAAGAAGCGATCTAGCCAGTTGTGGATTTGTCCTTGAACGGCTTGTAAGTCAACCGATAAAAGATCACGTATTTTTCTCGCAACACGAAGTTCTGCATACACTCCTTGCGGAATATTAGGTACAGCGTATCTCCCATCTTTGACTAACTGCGCAATCACTCTGGCATCTTTCACATCATTTTTAGTAGGTGAATTGTCATCTAACTTCTTGGTTTTCTTAACGTGCATCGGGTTTACGACGACAAAGTTAATGCGCTGCTCTATAAGAAAGTGAGCTAAATTCAGCCAATAGTGACCCGTTGGCTCCATTCCTACAATCACTTTCTCCATGCCTTGTTGATTCATGAGTTGTTGAATCCAATCTAGAAAGTGATTGAAATCTGAATTCCTATTTTCAAAATAAAAAGCTTTTCCGAACTCCAACCCTCTAAAGTCCTGCGCACGTGCAACGTGTTTGTGCTTAGCAATATCGACGCCGATAATTAGCGTTTGCGAAGTGATTTGAGCAATCTTATCATTTTGGTTATAATTCATTTTGCAGCCTCCTGGTATTTAAGTTCGTCCTTTTTGCTGGCCAGCTCAGGACAACACTTATGATACTAAGAGGCCCTTTTTATGTTCAAACTTCATTTTTCTTCATTATAGGAATGCTGCCCGTTAGCGTAATGGCTCAAGTTAGTCTAAAGCATTATTCTCTTAATCTACAACTACATTTTCAAAGTCTAATACATTATTTTCAGTGAATACTAGGCAATTTGAGCTCGGTAAAGAACCGGGCTCAGATTGTTTAGCCGGACTTGAATACGCTCGTAATTATAGAAGTGTATGTATCGTTGTATTGCCCTCTCCACCTCATCTTCCTTAGTAAAAACATTTAAATACAAACATTCTGTTTTGAGGTGGCTGAAAAAGCTTTCGATACAAGCATTATCCAAGCAATTTCCTTTTCTCGACATACTAACAGTAATGTTAGATGCTTTTAGGAATTCGTTATATTTCCTAGATGTGTATTGGTACCCTTGATCACTGTGTAAAATGACGCCGTTCGCCTCTTTTATTTTTAGGGCTGCCTTTACGGTATCCAAAACGAGCGTAAGGTCGTTCCGTTTGCTGATCTTATAGGCGATGACCTCGTTGTTGAAGAGATCGTAAATAACCGACAGATACAGGCGTCGTCCGTTAAAAATTACGAATGTAATATCTGTAGCCCATTTCTCCCGAGGATGTGAAGCAGTAAAATCACGGTTTAATTTGTTGTCGGAAACGACCACCTGCTCTCTACGGCCAAAAAACTTCCGTTTCCTGCGAATACGCGATTGTATCCCCATCTCCTTCATCAGTCGATACACTCGCTTGTGATTGATTTGGATGCCATGTGATTGTCAGAGTCAAGCTTTTATTCGTGGATATCCATAGATACCCTTGGATTTTTGGTAGCCATCCATAATCAACGACTTTATCTGCTGTTCTTCCTTTTGTTTAGTTGTAAGATGTTCTTGGCATCGTAGCCACTTGTAATAACCGCTTTTCGAAACATGAGCGATCTTGCAAAGGAGAGAAACAGGATACCGTTTTGCCATCTCTGCAATGATCTGAAATTCTACCGTTTTCTCCCTTGCCTTCTTTCCCCCTTTCTGGCTTCTAAGAGCTTTTTTAGGAATTCTATTTCTGCCTCAAGTCGTTGTATTTTCTCTCCTGGGGGTAGGAACTTTTCAAAAGTGTCATCTGTTTTTCGCGGTCTTCCCCTTCTATCTTCCAGTCCTTTTAACCCATTATCCCGGTATTTCCTTACCCATCTTCGGAACATCCTCAAATCAAGCCCATATGTTTCTTTAATCTCGTTATATGTAGCCCCTTGTTCAAATTTTTCTACTACATGGTGTTTGAATTCAAGGGAGTAGCTCTTTTTTATTTGGCCCATAAAAATTCCCCTCCAAGTTAAACAGTAAAGGGCTTTCTAATTACTGTCTACTTAAAGGGGATAATATCATTAACCGAAGGAGGGCATTTCTATTGCTGCAGCATTTTATCAGTAGCACGGTCAAGCAGCGTAAAGACCAACCAGGGGAGTTCTTCAATAACGCCTTTCGGGTCGTCTTTTAGCCTCTGTTTCCATTTTTCAGGATCGTTTAGCAATCCTTTAGCAGCCAGGCTGTCAATCGCTTTTAAACCTGCTTCTCGCTCCCATTCATCAAGCTTCAATCCAACTTGACAGTTATTAACAGGTTTGTCCACTTATTGTGGGTTGGTATCCCACCAGCCCTCATTTCCCAAACCATCGTTTAAATCCACATCATGTCCTGCAAGCGTCTGACCGTTCTTATACTGATATAGATTGGCTGATTTGGACAACTGCCCCTTACTCCAAGCGTAAGTCTGCCAAAATCGCTGGCAGGCTCCTCTCTTTGCCATTTCTTCGACGACAGCGTAAGAGCCATACACACCAACAAGATAACCAGGAACCTCATTTGCAGCTGCTCTCAGGTACGCCTCAAGCGATCCATAGTCTTTCAGCTGCGCGTCATAGTCTACGGCAAAATAAATAGCCGTCCCCTCTGGCTGCCCGATTGTCTTTGCTTCCTGGTATGCAGCAGCTCCATCTCTTTTCCCGTTAGCAGCTCCACCTGCAGCATCGTTATTACCTCGCTGGAAAACGGAAACTACTTTCATACCTGCAGTAGCGATCGCCTCTGCTTCCGCCCGGGTGAGCCTTTTCCATGCCATGCTCACAGGAACAAGATAGCGGCAGACAAATTTCATGCCTGCCGCCGCAATAGCCTTTGCTTTTTCTCCTGTTAACGGTACCGCACAATCGATGCCTTTAGTTGTCACTATGCATCATCCTTTCTCTTTTCCGCTGTTTGCTTCCATAACTGATGTGTCAGACTAGCAATACCAGCAGCTAGGATGCCTTGTACCACACTTTCAACCGTCGCCGCTTGCAGGATGCCGCACGCCAGCACTACACCAGTTACAGTTAAGAACCACGGAATCATCCAATCCTGGACCCGTGGTGTTCGTTTTAAATAGTAGCCGAGTACCAGGAGCACCACGACGACAATGAGTGCTTTGTCAGCCATATATTGCTGTGCTAATGCTATGAGGTCAGTTTGATTCAATGTCCTACACCACCTTTAATTAAATTCCATATTAGAGCAACGGCACCGAGCGCAGTACCGACGATCCACTTCTTGTCATCCTTGTTTTGCTTTTTGTCTTCCTCGATCTTCTTCTCCAATTCATCCAGCTGCTTGCTGAGCTCATCAATTCGTTTATGCGCGGCCTTCGTATTTTGTAGGGCTTCGATAGCCAACTTCTCTGTCTGCTCTAGCTTGCCGGACATGCTGGACAACTGCTTGATCTCCGTCTCGATCTTACCGATTGCTACAAGAATCTCGGTAATCCCCTTTTGTAAGTCTTTGATTTCGTCCACGGTCCTTCCGCCCTTCTCACCCCTTCGGGGCAATAAAAATAGCCCCGATCGGTTCGAGGCTGGCTGTAAGACTTGGTGTCAAAAGAAAGAGGAGCCGTGTTGCAGCTCCTCATATTGATATTGATGTAAAGAAATATCCCTTAGGATTTCTCCTAAGGGAATCGATGATGGATCCTGTAGTTAATTAAACTGACGGAATGGTCACAGTTTTTACAACATCTCTATAACCGTTGGACTTTATAGTAAATGTAAATGTTGATCCTGCTGACCACCCCCTGCCGTCAGTCGCTATGGTTCCAGCAGCGTTTATCGTAAAATACGGAAAATAATTGATGTTATTACTGCCTATAAATATACCAGTAATATTTGTTCTCCAAGCCTCTCCTTCAGCATCCGTACTGAAAGTGAATACCACGTCTCTACTGGCAGTTGCTGTCGCAGTAATATCTGGTGCCGGCAGTTCGCTATTCTCGTCTTATTCCTATATCTCTCTATGGTTTTATAACGAGCCTACACCGTGCGGGCGACTTTCATCGTACACGGCGTTCCATCAGCGGATAAAAGGGGCTCCTTCACCGTGAGATTTACAATGGGCATGTTCATTCTATCAAACTACAATCAACAAAGAATAAACAAGGAAACCTCTGATGAAGTTCCACCTGTAGACTCCCACTGAAAAATTCTCTTTCAGTTTGAAAGAGCCTTACTGTGCAAGCTCAGGAAAACCTAGCACCTCAAGTTGGTTCTTCACTTCATCCCGAAGTTTTTGCTGATTAGGTACCTGACTAAATGTTTTGTTCCCTTCCATGATCAAGGTAACGTAAATCGTAGCAATCGCCATGATAGTCTCACCTCCTTTCATGGACATCAGCAGCCATAATAAAAATGCCTCAACAGCTCTCTTAATCCGCTGCATCGGCGTCTATTAGCGCCTGTACTTCGGCGCGGTTTTTTTCTGGCACCTGATCGATGGTTTTCAAATCATCTTTGATCAGGTCGGCATAAATCGGTGACATAGGATGCATCAGGCGGTTCCTCCATCGTCTGGCAGCAACGGCAGAAGCATTTCATAAAGGTCTGTCATTGCCAGCATCACATTTTTATTTTTTTCTTCAAGCACGAGATTTTGCTCGTACATATCAGTGACGGCAAGCATTAGGTTCGTTTTGTCCTGAGTGAGCTGTGCAACCTTTTGTTCAAGCGTGGCCTTTTCTTGTTCCAACGATGCTCTTGCTTCTTGTGCCTCTCTACAAGACCTTGGATTTGAAATCTGTATGTTCAATCGAATGCACCCCCTACTCCTTTGAAGTAGACAGGAAAGATTGCTGAACCTTTCTCTATACGGAAACGGAAGTTTATGCCCCATTTATCAGCTGATTTCGTGGTGTTGTTGAACATATGAATTCGGCCCGTCTTATCTCGAAAGGATATTGCGGGTTATGATTTCGCTTGTACAGAGCCATCATTTGCGGATCGATCTCCACGTTGCCTTGCATTTCATAGCCTGCCAGTTTGTACCCCATCGTTGAGCCACCACCACAGGAGAAACAGGAAAGACCTTTCGCCCGTTTGATGATACGTGCGCTAGATTATTTAAGCTCCAATCCCATTCAGGCTTCATCTTGTGGCCCTTCTTCCGGAATAGGGTCTTTCGGGTTAAAGACGAACCCGCATCGAGGGCAATGACAATCAAATTTCGATTCGTCAAACTCACTTAGGTCTATTTCCTTGTTGGAGAACTCTGTATCAGCATCACTTTTGAATGTAAACTCACCGATCAGTTTGGTTGCCTCGTCTTCACCAAATCCAGTAAGAGCAATATCCAACTCATGTTCCTGTAATTCAGCCAGGACAGGCGCAAGCTGTTCCTCATCCCATTCTCCACTGATCTTGTTCAGTGCTATGTTGAGTGCCTTCTCTTGGGTATCATCAAGGTCCACAACAGAGACGTCTACTTCAGTCCGTCCTAGCTCATTCACGAGTATCTTGAATCCTTGATGTCCTCCAACAAGGTTTCCTGATCGTTCATTCCAGATGAGCAGCTGCACGTATCCAAACTCTTGAATCGATCGTTTTAGCTTCTCGTATTCTGGATCACCGGGCTGCAAATCTACCCTCGGATTATAGGGAGCAGGATTGATCTTTGAGATATGTAATTTCCGTATATTCAAGCTGTTCAGCTCCTTCGTGGCAATAAAGTAAGAATAAAGAATATTGCCAGCCCCAAAACGGCTGAAAGCCTTGTTGCTGTTGGGCTGGTGATGTATTTTGGTGGTGAAACCAAACGACTATTATTCCAACGGAAAAGCATATGTTTCCTTTCACCGCAAAAAATGCGGTTGGCGCTTAGAGCCTCAAGGCTCTGATGGCTGTTGCCTTCTGGCGACCCCTAATCCAAATTGGGGTCTTCTCCAGCCTCTGTGATCTCCTGCTTGAATAGCTGCAGTAGCCACGCCTCTGCTGTCTTCCCGTTGAGGGAATATAGCGGATTGATTGCCAATGCTGACCGCATTTCCAGATCGGTGCGGCGTAGGACATGCAGTTCAATGAATGTCTTCACGATCTTGCGTGCGGTTGGATAGGAGCAGTCAGCGATGCGTGCAAGGTCTTTGACTGTGAGCGGCGTTCCCTTTTGCCCGCGCTCGTTATCGCCCTGCAGGAGGTTTGTTCCCTCGGATGCATACGGAGCGATTTTCAACAAAAAGCCAGCCTCAGCGAGTGACAGCTTTCGTAGCCGTCTCTTTGCCTTCTGGCTGGCTTTGATCTTTACGAATTTTGAGCTGCGGCCGACTGGACGAAATACTTTTACAATCTCGTCTGACCGGCGTAGCACTTCCTCAGTGTAGTAAATTTCTCCGGTTGCTGGTTCAACGAATTGACGTACTACATCATCACCACCACCAATTGAGTTTGTTTTGCAAAAGAAAAAGCACCATGTAGGTGCTTTTTCTAAATTATAGAATACTCATCACACATATAGAAATCACCAAGTTTACAATTCCTCTTATATACCTCTTCCCAAGTAAACTAGTAACCCCACTCGTTAAGAATATTCCACCTAGTGCAAATCCTACATACTCATTGCTATAGGTACTCATACTAATAATCAATAAATAAGCTATAGCAACAATACATACAGTAACTTCAACTCCATACAGTATTTTTTCTTTATTCATTGAAACTCCCCTGTTTTCAAATTATAGAGGCTCAATGTCAAATATCGCAGGATTTGTGATAGTTATCAAGACTCCATTACCGTCATTGTTATTTCTTAGTATCAAATACCCCGATGCAAATACCCAAGAGACGCAATCGGCAATGTACTCTAATGTTTTTGCTCTTTTATCAGAGCTCTTTTTTGTAATTAAATTAATTCCTTTTGATATAGCGGCCCCCGACGCCAGGAGTTCCTCCAATTCAATAGCCACATCATTTCCAATGTATAGACCAAATCCCCACCAATAGTATACGATTTCTACTTCATTTGATTCTACAAATCCCTGAGGCGCATTGGATATAACCTCCAAATCTTCAGTTACATAAAAAACTCCATTTAATATATCTTGATTCAATTCAGCCTGCCAACTTTTAATACTATCTACAACTCCCTCTGGAACTTGTACAGAATCTTTATAATTCTCGTCTAAGAATAATGTTCCATCCTCGGCGATTTGGAAATATCTCTTTCATCTAACAATTTGCGTCATTTGGTTAGGAAAAAGAAAAAGCACCACTCGGGTGCTTTTCATTTAACTTTATCTTTGATACCAGAAAACTTGTTTAGCATGTTACATGTATGGCACTGAACTCTAAGGTCCAAGCCTACCCACATTTCCTTCCCAGATGTATAAGTTAGGGAGGAAATTTCAGCGAATGCAAAAATCAGTCCATTGGTATGTTGCGTGTGAAAATTTAACAGGTGCATACCAACTGATGTGTGTTTCACAAAGGTAGCAATTGTTTGAATGTTTGATGACCCCATCTATTTCTTGCAATGCATCTCTCATCTTCTCACTCACCTCTTGCTCCACACTTCAACAAAAGAGATAGTTTACTATAACTATTTTACTTATTCCTCATTTTTTACGACAGGGGCCTCCGCCGCGAGCCATCCTTATACCTGCAGCGGTCACAGGTCATAAGAGGTGGTGCAGAACAATCAGCTAGCACTTACCCCTGCTTACCGGAAAGAAGCATCTGCACTCTTGAGTCTGGATTGGCGTAACGATAATGAGATGTACTGGACAAGGAGCGAGGGGCCGGAGCCGTTAGTCTCGTATGTATTCCCTGTCCGGTATATCCCAACAGAGTAATAGCGATTTTCTAAAGCTCCGAGAGGGGTTCCCAAACTTGAAAACCGCAGCAATGCATACAACGAAAAACAATTGCATGTTCCCTGCTACGATCATCGCAAGACTAGCGCGTTCAGACTCTAAATGTCCCCCTCTCGTAAGGTAACATTCGTCATCATCCATAGATTCGCTCAGGTACGCCATTGATAAGGGATAGACGGTATCTCCCAAGAGCTAATGCTGCTTGCCCTTGACTCAAGATTACCGATCAAACGTTCGAAAAACGTCCTAGCTTTTATCCCTGATTTTGTCCTACTTTTTATCGGGTTTTTATCGGGGTTTTTGGCATAAAAAAGAGCACTCAGATAATTCCGAGTGCCGTTGCAATCTGAAAAATCGCATCTTTCTTTTTCGGGTAATACTGATCCTTTGTCATACCTAAATCCAAGTAAATATTGATGTCCTTTACTCTGGATGTACTAAGATATTTTTCTTCAATGATCTGCCGCTCAACCTCATCCAATGAGTATTGCAGCGCACGTTCTATCTGCTGTGCCTTTAAGATGTTTTTAGTATCTGACGACTGCAATCGGGGAAACAGTTGATCGATCCCCTTCTCTTGCTGCTCTTTTCTATTTTGGGCAGCAACACGAAGGGCTTTATATGCTTTTAATTCTTTTGCTACCGCCTGCCGTACTGCTCTCTCATCTATCGGCGGAAACATTGACATTTGTTCTTGTGCGCTCATCTTCCGTTCCCCCTGTCCGGTTGCCCGTGGTATAATATGGTTGCCAAACACATATTTGCTCCCGGCTGGGGGCTTTCTTTTTTTACGAAAGGTGGAAAAATTATGTGGATCTTGCTGGTTCCGATTTTCCTTCTAATAGCTGTAATTATTATAGGTTTTGCTGCTCTTTTGAGGTGGGCTGTAACTAAATCAAGGATTGCTTTTTATACTTGGGTTGTTTGTGCAGTTTTGACAGCAGTGATGCTGATCATTGGCTACAATTATTAATCGTTTACTCCTGAAATATTTTGTTAAGCAAAACGATAGTCCCCCAGCAATATGGTAAACTGGAAAT